>DAOLFJ010000220.1:0-7751 GCA_035326365.1 Saprospiraceae bacterium
GTTGCCTCCACAATCGATTCCTGTTTCTCCACCATTTTGAATCCCGTCTGAACAAGTAGGACAAGCAGGACAATTGCCTCCACAATCTACGCCTGTTTCACTTCCATTTTGAACACCATCCGTACAAGTAGGGCAAGCAGGGCAGTTTCCACCACAATCTACACCTGATTCATTACCATTTTGGATGCCATCCGTGCAAGTAGGACAAGCAGGGCAGTTGCCACCGCAATCTACGCCTGTTTCATTTCCATTTTGGATGCCATCGGTACATGTAGGATTAGATGATCCTGAAGCACAAAACGATTTAATTTCAGATGTTCCGAATTGTCCACCACTAATTAAAGTTGTGGTGCCTTGCATGATATTGTAGTATCCAGGTCCATACGCACAACAAATACCGTCTCCATAAGAGTCATAAATAGAAAATGTATAACATCCTGTAGGTAGACAAAGCTCATGTGTATTGATCGAATTTGGATTTGAATATGGTCCTCCTGAATATATAATTGTACCTGAACTATTTTTTATATTCCAAGTCGTTTCATTGGCATAGCTATCTGTTCTAACATTAAGTATTAGCACGTTTTCCTGACATTCATTGCCGCCACCATTGCCGCCACCATCGCCTTCACATGCCTGAAGACAAGCAGCTCCAGTTACCTCTGATCTGATGATATTACCTGGTTGGGTTCCAAATCCATTACTGAAATTAATACCTGCATTGGTAAGGTGGCAGTAAGACATGATCGTTCCTCCACCGGATGGTAAACCAGGATTCGGACAGCCACCTTCTGTTGTGTAACATCCGTCAATAGCAGTATTATTTCCATTCCAAACACAAGCGTGTGTATGTTGGGAACCAAAAAGATGTCCAAATTCATGGGTGCAAACTTCTACTGACCAGCTATAGGTAGGTACATTTTGGTACGTACTCTGAATACCTGCATAACTCATACTATAATCAGGATTAGACCTACAAAGTCCATCTACGTATGCAACACCACCACTTGCTTTGTATGATAAAAGCTGTGCTAAATCACCATTAAAACCTTGTCTATATGCTGTAAAAGCATTTAACATGGCTATTGATGTGGTACCGTTATAAGGACTTGGAACGGTCCAAACGACGATTTCTGAAACAACCGTATTGATTTGTTCATTAGCATAGAGTGTACTTACTTGGTTAAACAAACCTGTGACAAATGAAGTCACATTGGGTACGCTACTGCCTTTATTCAAGTATATGTCATGGTCTACCTCAAGATATAAACGGACACAATCTGATAATGCCCTAGCACTACCATCGCTAGATCCTCGAAGTTGTTCTTTAGTGTATTGAACTGTATTATCTTTTGCTTGACAGTCGAATGAAAATAGACTGCTTATTTGATCATCTTGGTATAAAATGTGTCTAGTGTCATTTTCCAGCTTTCCGATTACTAAATTTCCTTTGGCCATTGGGTGCGAAATAAAACCAATGATCTCGCCATTGATGACAGAAACTGCTGCAACACTTGATTTTTGACCTTTTATTATTCCTCTGTAGTGCTTTCCCGTGTTTACCTTTACAGTTTCCATGGTTGGGGCTATCTTTACTGAAAAGTCAGCTGCAAAAGGATGCACTTCGACTAGTTCCAATGCAATGTCAGCGCGACCTTCTTGTGGTATAGAAAGCGTTACTAACCCTGCATTAGTAGCTTCAAGTGCATTTACTTGAGATTTATTAACATTTAGCAAGGAGTAGCTTTCTATTTCTTTTGGAATTCTAACATTACTACGATCTGATGAAACACTAAAAACAGTAAAATTTTGTTTCGTATTGCTAGAAATAGCTTTAGCCACAAGGTCTGATGGTTTTAGACTTGTGGATTGACTATGGATACCAAAATTGATCAGTGCAAAAAAGCAAATAAAAGCGAATAAACTCTTCATTCTTATGATTTAGTAAGGTAATGATTGATGTAGCTTTATGCCGTATCAATACAAATAATATTTACACGATAGGCAAAATGAGTTTGGGAATCACATAGTCAAAAGTTTTTGAACATTCGTTAAGAATAAAACTTTTGGTTACGGATTTAAACTCTTTTACCAATAAAAATTATGAAAAATGTAAATACTTGAAGTGGGATGTACTGCTTAATTATTGACAACCTAGGATAAAAGTCGACACAAGAATAGCTACAAATCCATCAGTATTCCTAATAAATTTTTACCTTTTTGTGTAAAATGGTTATAAACCCTTGATTGTAATAATGGTAACTACCCAAAAATTATGCCAAAATCCACTGATTTCTGGATGACAATAATGGTCAAGCTAATTGAAGTTTTTATTTTTATATCCTATCGTATTAAATTTTTTCATAATGCGTTAATAGTCAAATAGATAATTATCATTTTTTTAAATTCGTGGTAAAAAATAAAAAGTGACTAATTCATACAAACTAGTCACTTTTTAAAAAATGAGAGCCTTATAAACAGAAGATTTCTATTTTTTGATGGTCACCGCATTAGATACATTTATCGTACTTCCTGCTACATTATTAACTATAGGATCTACATTGCCTTTTATTTCAGCATTATTAAGTGTAAGATTTCCTTCATTTAAGACTACAGGAGAAGCAGTGCTCGTCATGTTGACTTTGAGATCTTTGAAAGTCACAGTTTTTGAAGGATTAATTTTTATACCATAACTGCCACTGAAATTTAATGTTATTTCGGTTATTGGCTGATTTGATCCATTTACATTACCATCTATGGTCAAGTTTTTATCAATAACTAAAGCACTAGTAAGCAAAGGATTAATACCGCTTGATAAGGTAATAGCAGCCCCTTCAGCAGCGCATCCAGCTATATCTCTCAAAGTCCCAGGACCTGAATTGGCTGATGAGGTGACAAGTGGTGTGCATGCTCCTGTGATGGTAATAGGTTTGAAATTTTCACTTAATAGTGCACAGATACTGGATGAACTAATACTTGTCAAAGATTGTCCAATATAATTGTTAGGGTTTACATTGCCAGGAGGATTACTCGTTCCTGAATAATAATGAAGACCATAAATATGATAATTGCCAGCACTTAATGTAGAAAAACTTGCTGTGGAACTAATAGCTGTAATAATATTATTGGTGCTGTTTACGGCTAAAAACGTATAAGCATAATCAGGATTACTAAGTGGATTGTGTAAATAAGTTGTCGATCCAGAAGGACCAGAAATTGACATAGTACCCGAGGTGTTTACAGCATCAAAAAATACAACAGTATATGTTGCACATTCGTTTAAGGTAATTGTAAAGGGATTTGTTATATTTCCAGAATTATATGCAGAAGAGCTTAAAAAATTAGTACAAGGCTGTGAAGCGGTATAAGCACCCAGATATACTGAAGCGTGTGCAAACCCACCACTCATATTGAAAGAATAAATACCAGTTTGATTTGGTTTGAATTGGAAAGTAGCCGCTCTATCATTAAAATTTAGAGATGTGCAACTTCCCGATTGAGGTGTAGCTCCCGAGTGTAAAGAGCTAAAAACGGCACTGCCAGAAGTAGTCATTGCTCTTGATGAAAAAGATGAACCATAGGCAACTTCTAAGCTCATGTTTAACGAAGGATCATTTTGATTGGCTGTTATGGGGCCATTATTACATATATTACTTGACGAAACTAAACATGAAGAAGTAATAGTGAAATTTACATTCGAAATGTCAAAAAACTTTACACATGAAAAACAACTACTTTCTACTTTAATTCTGCAAGTGGAACTAGGAGGAAGATTGGAAGGAAGGGTTACAGATTGGGTTCCATCATTTGCTGTATTAGTAGCCAAACTATATGGGAAAGTCTGGCCACCATCTACCGATAGTTTGATATTAACTGTACTACAAATAGATGATGTATTAGACCCTGACCATGTGATTGTATTGTTACTTCCTGCCGCTAATGTCACACCTGTATTCGGTGACGTCAAAGCCAAAGGGCCACTTGTACTACTTACACTTAATTGGATAGCAGATACGTCTATGCCTCCACCATTTGCATTGTTATCTCTGACCGTGAGACGAAAATCTAATGTTCTAGTTCCTGTAGGCAAACACTCACCAATGGTGGTAAAAGGTGGCGTATTACTGTTGTTGAGTATATAGGTTAAACTCGGAAAATATCTGATTGGACTCGTAGATGGCGGGTAACTTCTAAATATCGGACCTGTCGTACTGCCACAAGCAATGTTTGGTGCTCCATGTGGTGGACCAGGGTTATATTGTTCCCAATTATAGGTAACGGCATCACCATTACTATCCGTATGTGAACCGGTAAGCTCAAATGGTGTATTTGCTGGGATAGTGATCGAAGTTGCATTACATGGATTGGCGATAGCTACTGGAGGACTATTACTTGTAGAACTACCTGATGCACAGCTGTTTCCAGCTGTACTTGTGATAAATGAGACCATTTGTTCAAGACTTCTGACGTGAAAATATGGTGATGAACTGTAAATAATATTCCCGCTTTGATCCGTGATGTTTTCACCTGCACACACTCCAGGGTAAGCCATAAAGGTAGTACCACCACCGGGTTCGTAAGAGTTGGCATTTGATCTTTGTGGGCCACATCCAGATGTATTTGAATTGAAGCTATGAGACGCACTAAACATATGAGCCATTTCATGAGCAACAATACTCAAAAAACCATAACCTACGTTAGTACCAGCTTGGCTCCATGATCTGCTTTTGTAAGGTGGTGTTAATGTATTGTTGCAAACTACTCCTACATAAGCCACACCACTACCTCCGCCCGATGTAGTTTTATGGAAAAGTTGGCCTAAGTCATATTCACTAGAAGAGAAGTAGGCAGCCACACAAGTTCCACCGTAGTCTGGATTTGGTCCAGCTGGGACTATATCAAAACTACTTGTTTCAGGTCTGATGGTCGCAGTAAATGTAACAGCTAGGTCACGTTTGTATATCGCAGAAATATCATTAATGGTAGCCAATGCCACAGCAATAGCTGCTGCTCCACCACCGTTTCCTGCTTCATATTCATCTGTTATGACCACAGCGAAAGCATAATTCTTCAATGTAGCACCATTGGTCGATGTCCTAGCTCCTGAAGGCATGAATGGTCTAAATTTGCTGTGATCTGTATTACACTCAAAAGTTTCGGTTCTCTCTCCATATGTTGACTCATATTCATTTTCTACAACCTGATCAATCATGATTGCGTTTTCATTTGCGCCTAAAATAAAAGCATGAATCTTGTTATTATGAAGTGTAAGGCTAACAATATGGCTTTTTAAAGACTCTGAATATCCAGTAAAGGTCGCTATTTCAGGATACGTAGTTTTCATTTCGAGGCTCATGACTTCGTTTTTTAGAAAATTGTATCTTACAGATTCCCCATTAGGTAAGCTAAATGTTAATGGAATACCTAATGCTTTATTAGTCGTTTCCGCATCGCTTGGTGCTCTTTTTAAATCGATGATATCTTCTGTAGGTATTACAAAACTGCTTTTTTGAGTAGATTTTGTAATTATACGTTGCGCATCAAGCGTTAAAAAAGATGTCAGTAAAATGGATATGAAGATTATAAATCGCATTGAAAATGTTTTGAGGTTAAAGAAAAACGGTTCTATAGACAATTGTCATAATTGTCTTGTAATCAATAAATTCTCAAAACTGGGGTTGAAACTTTCTACAAATATATAGTAAAATTACTACAATTAATAAATATTACTATAAAAACTGTACCAAAAATATGATTTTGCTGAAATTTTAATTTAATTCAGTTGTACAACTATATTTATAATAAACACTTTATATGATTCGTGTAGGTTTTTGTTATAGAATATATTAATTATGTTATATATTGAATATAAGTAATTAATATATATTGTATAAAATATATATGTTTTTTATGCATTTAAGTTTGTCTATAGTCTTAAACTTGCAAACTAGGAATATTGATTTATTAAAATGCCATTTGTCATTATTCAATAATCAAAGTGAGTTCTTTGGTTGAATTTATTCTAGTGTGGACACCATTCGGTGCAATAGCAAGTACATTATTAAATATAAGTTTGGTTCCCGCTTCTTGACTCTTAAGGAAATTTATGACTTGTTCGTTTAGTGTTTCAGATCTTATAGAAAATGTAGATGGGTTTTGGTTGTTTTTTGGTTTGATAAATAAATTGAATGAAAAGACTTTATTTTTTAGATTTTCAGGAAAACCAGCACCATAATCAAGTTTCAATGAAGTTGCTAATGTGATATCAGACATTGAAATTTTGTCATTTTGTTCACCCACTAATTGTAGCGATGGTTCAGGAATTTTTTTGACTGACATGTTTTGCACCTGACATAACACTTTTTTATAGTACAATTTTATTTTAAACTCTTCTAATTCAAATGGAGGGTTAAATGCAAAAGTACTGTCATCTCGCCTGTAGACATTGCCAGAAGAGACTTTTACAGATATGTCTTCAGGATTGGTATGATTGATGGCAATATTTATTTGATTTTCTACACCAGCATACAGCACATTGTTACTGTTCTCTTTAAGGGTAGGAAGATTTGCTGTAAAGTTTAGACTAATAAAAAGTGCAATAATTAAAATCATGGGTTAATTTTATCATACAAATTATCAAATACTTCATCTATTGGTTCCCAAAGCTCTATCTTATTTCCGTCGTCATCCATTATATGGACAAATTTGCCATAATCATAAGATGTTATTTCATCACAAATTGTCACGCCTTCATCTCTCAAAATAGTTACCAATTTTTCGATGTTTTCTACTCGATAATTGATCATAAATTCCTTTTGAGAAGGTTCGAAATAATCTGTCTGAGATGAAAATGGACTCCACTGTAGGTATGCATTTTTGCTTGGATCTTCTACTTTTCTAGTAATGAAAGCAGCTCCCCATTCATCCGTATTAAAACCTAGATGTTTTGCATACCAAGCTTTTGTCGATTGAGGATCCTTCGTTTTAAAAAATATGCCACCTATACCTGTCACTCGTTTCATAAGGTTGTCTTTATTTGTGGTGACTCAATATTTATTTCTGTCAAAGATATAAATTTTGTCTTTTTTAATAATGAGATTACTTTCTCAGGAGAAACTTTATCAATGTCCAAAGATAAATATTTTTCAGGTGTTCTGATAGTAAATTGTGCTTTATTTTCAATGACGATTTCTTTGGGCATCAAATACTTGCTGGCTGTATAATCAGATATGCCAATTTTTTTTAACATCTTAAATAATGAAAATCCGAAAGGAGAAATGATATCTTTATGTTTTTGAACTTCTAGTTTTGTAATATTATTTTCTGGAATGAGTATCAAATAGTTTTTGTACATATTACGACAATAAACCCCAATACCTTGATTGAAAATAGCCAATGAAACCATAAATTTTTCGTCTTCATTATTAGATAAAGGATCCATAAAAGTAAATCCACCTAGACCTTTTTGGAAGCGCATAAGCCAAAATGTTTCCATAGATGTACCGCCACAATGCTTATTGATTTCGGCATTGACCTTATGTTTGGAACAATTTGTTAGATCCACTATTTTCATTACGACATGTCATTTAACCATTTGGGTAACAAAATATTGGACAATCTTGTTTTGCATCGTTTTGGGTTTGAATATTTGTTCAAATATATTGATAAGCCATTGAATTATTAATGATTCGAAATCTTTAATTTTGTAAGACGTATCAGATCGTTGTTAAAGTAACATTAAAATTGGTTAA
>DAOLFJ010000221.1:0-7743 GCA_035326365.1 Saprospiraceae bacterium
CAGAACCATAACCTATTGATTAGCAACTAAGAAAATTTTTAAACATACTCTAACTATTGATTTACATAAGGATATATTTTTTCATATTAGTGTAAATAAAAGATAGATTTGCAAAATAAGTCCAATAATACCACCAAAAAAGATAAAATTACCATTTCTTCGACTACGTTCATTATACACAAAATATTTTTGTCCAAACATGTCTGTACTTTTTCCAAATGAATAATAATAGCCCATAGCAATTCCTGCAACTATAAAAATTGTTCCAAGATATAAGCCTAAAAAAATTGCCAAGAAATAACCTATCTGAACAATACTAGATGCTTGCTTACCTTGTCTTATACCTTCATTTCTTTCTTCTTTTAATGCCAAGATTTCTTCGTCTGAAATTTGTACGCCTCTACTTTCTAAGATACGTTTGGAAGCTACTACACTTTCAATGGACCATTCATCTGATTTATTAATTATTTCCAATAATTCCTCTATAGTAAAATCATTAAAATGGGTAAAATCATTGTGAAGATCAAAGGTGTCTGCGATGTTTTTTTCTAACAATATATTTGCCTTCTGAAAGTCTTCTTCTTTCAGTTTTATGGTAAACTTTGGCAGTAATCCTTTACCAATGATCGATTCATCAATAATGGTATTTGGACTATCAATTTCATAACTTATTAAGTTTTCATTAAAAACTGCTTTTATGCGTTCAATCTCTTCAGAAGATGCAACATGTCTGTAAAATTCATATGCCATCATTATCTTTTTATTGTTCAGAATACTTTTAATTCATCATTTAAAAACTACCTATTACATCATCAAATAAGTTTAACCCAATGAATCAAGAATTACATCACATTTACCTATTGTCCAATTTCTTATGAGTTACAAATCTAATAAAATAAAATCTTTTATTTGCATTTTTAAAAATTAATTAAACCTATTGAAAAAACAATTGTCTAAAAATCTGTTATCATTACAGCCCAATTGATAAAACCACGAAATAAAGATCTTTTATCCCGTAGGTATTTTGTTTCCTTTACTCCTAAATATGTATTTGACCCATAAATTTAAATCAATGAAAAACATAAGTTTCCTTTTTATCCTCATGCTTTCATTCTTAGGTTGCAAAAAAGACGATGATGATGTACAACCTACCGAAAATATGTATTTTCCATCGATTAATGATTCAGATTGGGAAACAACATCACTATCTAGTCTTGGTTGGGATGAATCAAAAGTTGCACCATTAAAAGAATATCTTATACTCAAAAATACGAAGTCATTCATGATACTTGTGAATGGTCGTATTGTCATGGAAGAGTATTTTGATGGACATAGTAAAACGGAAACTTGGCAGTGGAATAGCGCAGGCAAAACACTGGTATCCGCTATGACTGGCATTGCTCATCAAGAAGGTCTTGTAAATATTAATAATAAAGCATCTGATTATCTGGGAAATGGATGGACTAGTGAACCATTGGAAAAAGAAAGTCTTATCACATCTAGACATTTGCTGACTATGACATCAGGCATAAATGATGAAAACAACTTAGTCATAAAATCAAATCTTACTTATCTAGCTGACGCCGGTACAAGATGGTCGTACCACAATGTATTCCAAAAGCTCATGGATGTAGTGGCGGAATCAAGTAATCAAGATTTTGAATCCTATTTCAACGCTAAGTTAAAAAACAAAATCGGTATGGAAGGTTTTTGGAATAATGGATTGATATTCAAAATCTATCACAGTAATACACGTAGTATGGCAAGATTCGGATTATTGGCGCTCAACAAAGGAAAATGGCAAAACGAGCAAGTCATCAATGAAGCTTTTTTTAATGAAAGTATATCATCTTCTCAAAATATAAATCCATCTTATGGCTATTTATGGTGGTTAAACGGGAAAGGTACTTTTATGGTACCTGGTGGACAAACCATGTACCCAACCAATCTTGTACCGAATGCACCTTCTGATATGTATGCAGCCATGGGCGCTGAAGACCAACGTATTTATGTAGTTCCAAGTAAAAATATGGTCATCATCAGAATGGGTAGTGCATCTGATCCCCTAAATCCAAGTTTTGCTTTATCAGGGTTTGACAATGAGTTGTGGGAAAAAATAAATGCAGTGATTAAATAAAGGTTTGATCTCTAATTAACAACAACCTTACAATTCTGATATAGATTAACAGGTGGATAACAACAGCAAATATGATCATTAACAGACAGGTCATTGTATCAGACATACTTTTGTATTGATATTTTTTCAATCACTTTTTAATCTTTTACAATCATGAAAAATGTAATGATTTTTGTTCTTCTATTGATCGTTCCTTTCGTCTTTAATGCCCAACCTTCTAAACCTGAACCAACTGAAATTGGACCTAAAATGTTGTTTGATGTTTTGACCATTGACTATGGCATCATCCAAAAAGGCGCCGACCCACTTCGCAAATTTTCATTCAAAAACACTGGCAATGAACCATTATTGATCACTAGTGCGAAAGGTAGTTGTGGCTGCACTGTACCGACTTACCCACAGGAAGCGATTGCCCCAGGTGCAACTGCTGAAATAGAAGTAAGGTATGATACAAAACGAATTGGGTTAATCAACAAAACAGTCACCATCACATCCAACGCAGGCGAACCAGTCATCTTGCACATTAAAGGTGAAGTAAAAGAATAGGCATTCACACCGCTTATTGCCAAAAAAAGAAAGCGTGAAGTTTACAAAGTCAATTGCAAAACTTCACGCCTTCATTTCTCACTCAAACATTTGCTCTAAAAATTCAGCATCTACCTAGACACTATTCTATTCTTATCAATTTCTTATGTGTGACCACGCCATTGATAGAAATCTTAAGGTTGTAAATGCCAGCTGACATATTTTGTAAGTTTAATGGATATGACTTCACTCCTTGTAATTGCTGCTGTTCAGTTGCGACAACCTTCACTAACTTAGAAGTATTATCAAATATTTCAACACTTACTTCTCCATCTTTAGTCAACGAAATTTCAAGATTGGCTTCACCTTTTGCTGGGTTAGGATATAATGTAATGATATCTTCACCTTGGTTCTGCACACTTACAAGTTTGCTATACGTAAATTTACCATCAAAATCCACTTGTTTCACTCTGTAGATATAAACACCTGAGAGAGCAACATCTTGATCTATCAGACTGTACGCTTGAATAGCATTTGTATTGCCATTTACAGTAACCTTTCCTGGTATTTCTGTAAAGACAGTTTCATCTGCAAATCTTCTTTCTACTACGTAGTAAGCCACATTGACTTCTTTTGCTGTTCGCCAAGAAATGATATGGGTATTATTAACACGACTGGCATTGACGTCCAGCCATTCTACTGGCAACACACCGAACGCAATACCAAGGTCTATATTTTCATTAACCATACCTGACTCCAGCGCAAACATTCTGGTGGTGTTAGGGCCATAACTGTGGTCTACGTCACTATCCATTGTATCGTCAGTTGCCCTTGCAATCGTAGGACTGAAGCCTGCTGGCACATCAAATTTTATATAAATATCTGCTCTCTCTAGATAATCCAATGTATACTTACCTTCTTCATCTGTGATAGCTTCTGCCACAACTAGATGAGTATTTGCATCGTAAGCTTGTACTTTAATGCCAGCTACTTTTGGCTCTTCGTCATCTTGTAAACCATTCAGATTATCATCCTGCCAAACTAAATTTCCAGCTATAGCCATCGGATAATATCCTGCCCCAAGGTCATTTTTTTGTTGACCAGAAGTAACCGTAAATGACGCTGAAGTACCTACACCAAAAGCATTGGTAAGATCACTATCTATCTCTTCATTATTGCCAATATTAGGTCTCGCTCTCACTAGGCCTAATTGCGGAATGATAACTTCAATATAATACTGACCCGGAGGCGCACAGAAGTTAAAATAACCATCCGCAGAAGGAGAGTTTGGCTTAAAGCCTGTAAACTTAGTATCCCAGATAATCCATGTACCTCCTACATTTCTCCATAGGTTGACAGGCAATCCATTGATACCATTTTCGTTGCTATCCCAAACATCATTTTTGTTCAGGTCATACCATACTAAATCACCGATCGGAATACAACGATACATCCCTGCGTTTAGGGTATTAATTGTCACACCAGGCAACAATGTAAATACAGATGTGGTACCTAACCCATTTGCACCATTCACATCACTATCCACAGCATCATTTGACCCTGAATTAGCAAAAGTGAAGCTATAACCATCTGGAGTTGTAAATGTAAGATAATAGTTACCTGGATAAATCCCTATAAATTCATATTGTCCATTGCTACTAGTGACTGTTGAGTCTACCAAAGTACCGTCAGCCAAAAAGATTTTCACCTGAACACCTGAGATACCTGGTTCAGATGATGATTGCAAACCATCACCATTTAAATCATCCCAAACAAATTTTCCAATATTTGCTAGTCTGACCAAACCTGCATCTATATCATCAGACCTTTCGCCTGCATTAAGTATAAAACAGTTTGTATATCCATCTGGATTTGCGTCAGAGTTTAAAGCATCATTTCCCACATTAGGAAGCGTAAATGCATATCCATTTCCTAGATTACTGAAATCAAATTTCAACTTATACTGCCCTTTAAGAACATTTGTCAAAGCGAAAGCACCATTTACATCTGTGGTTACGGATCTTATAAACTGGTCATTGCAATCGTACAATCCTACCAAGACATTTGATAGTCCTAGTTCGCCTAAATCTTGAATGCCGTCTCCATCTAAATCATTCCAAACAAAATCTCCTATTTCACCCAACACTTCTATGAGTGTTTTATCATTGCTTGTACCTAAATCTTCTGGTTGATTTGAATTGGTACTTTCATGGTCATATCCTGCATCTGAATCGTCTGAAGTGGTGATAGGATCTCCATCAGAAACTAAATAATATAAGCTACCATCATTCTGAGCAGCATCGCCATAAGCACTCACCCTATTCCACAATGAATCAGGTAATCCTTGCAATGTAGCGTCCAATTCTATCCTTAATTGTACCGTAAATGCTTGACCTGGCGCCATCAAACCGCTGTTACCATCAAATATATTAGAATTAGCCAAGCGACCATTAAATGCATTATTTAAGGTAGGATTTTGGGTTAGGTTTGAATTAATGATATTAGGACTAGTAGTTGGAGCCAATCCCACGAAATACGGTCCTACATATTTCGTTAGTTCTATCGTATCTAGTAAACTGATATTTGTTAAATTTACGTTGCCAATATTTTTCACTGAAATATTCATCACTACATCATAATGTCCTTCTATACCACTCAAAGCGTTCTGGTACGAAACGACATTTTTAACAGTAGAAATTGCTGGTACGATCAGAGGTGTCGGGTCATTACTTGTACCTGTATCACCTAAGTAATTCGGATTAATTCCTTTAGGATTGACACCATCATCTGAAGCATCTGTAACCATAATTTGAATACCATTGCCCAATATTACGTCGGCATTTGTTGTCGCTTGATTGGTAAGTTGTGGATATGTATTGTCTTTATTAGGATCTATTTCTATGGTCAATTGTACTGTTACAAATTGACCAGGATGTATATTTCCAGATGTGCCGTTAAACATATTTGCCTGACTACCACCATTAAAATTCGGATTTAAAACAGGCGTTACACTAGCCGTTGACAAAACGATATTAGGCATGGTAGTAATACCTACCCAAACAGGTGCCAACTGACTTTGTAATTGGTCAATTAAGTCAATACCAACTAAGTTAGTATTTCCAGTATTCTGAATGGTAAAACGATAAGTGACATCCTTATTACCAGGAATATTGCTATTTGCATTTTTAATATTTGTCAATGATTTTACAACATTTATACTTGGTATTTCTAAAGGTGTAGGATCATCTAAGCCCAATCCAGGATAATCTGTTAAGCCATCATCATTCATATCTGTGACATCATCAGAAAGGTCGTTAACCGAAGATTCTGTCTCATCTATAGCAAATACAGTTGCTTGATTTTCCAGTGGTGATGCAGGATTAATGCAAGAAGGATCGATCTCTAAAGATGTGGTCAAATGAATTGTATCACCAGGATATAAAATTCCATCACCAAGAAGCATATTAATCTCGCTACCAGCACCTGCAAATAAATTATTCACTGCAGGTAAGACGGAAAGATTGCTATTATTACTTAATGAAATCAAAGGAACAGAAGCATTTCCTATAAAGGCACAACCATATTGAGCAGCAATGTCATCTTCGAGTTGGATACTTTGTAATACTTGGCCACCATTATTGATGACATCAAAATCATAAGTAACCCTATAATTTCCATTCAGTAACTGAACTGGTGGGTTTGTCGCTGAAATAGCTTTGAGTACTTTTATACTAGATGGCATAGTGATTGGTGTAGGATTGTCATAAGGATTCAACCCTAATCCATCGCCATTGGCACCATTATTTGTGTCAAATATATTGCCCAATACCAATCCTGAGATATCATCGGATGCATCAAACACTTCTCTTGGGGCATAAAAACTAGCTGTAGATTTATTTATTAAAACATTACCATTTTGGTCTCTTGGTGTCCCAAAAACAACCGCTTGATTTTTCTTAAAATCATTGTTTAACTGCGAAAATAAAACTGGGTTTACATCGAATGATAGTGCAATTCTAAATTCTTGAGCAGGGGCCAAGTTACTATTACCTGTTATCAAATTAATGTCTGACACACCATTGTAAGAAATATTGGCAGATGGTGGTATATTAGCACTTAAATTTGTTAAAGAAACAACAAAATCTGGTGTGCTTGAAAATGCTGAACTCATTAATAAATTGTCTTCTAATATGAGGTTAGTCATAGTGACATTTCCTATGTTTTTGACCAATAAATCAAAGGTCAATCTAACATCTCCATCAGGTAAAAGTACACTAGAAGTTAAATCCTTTAATACTGCCACTGCTGGAATAGGAATAGGTGTAGGATCTCCGTTATTGGAAGGATTATTATCGTTATCAGGATCAATATCATCACCATCTTGTGAATCGTCTGAAACAAGTGCCCCAGAAGGAGACTCACCATCGACAATAGCTACATTTTCAAAAGGCGTAATATTGATACCAGGTCTTAAATTAACAGACAAAGTGATTGTTCCAGTTTCATTATATGCTAACCCGTCATTTCCAGATAATAATTGAATATTAGTCGTTCCATTATAAAGTGGATTAACTGTAAGATTAGCACTCGTAGTCACACTATTTATAGTAAATGATTCTGCTGCTGCAAAAGTAAGTGCAAGATCATCAATGACTTGAATATTTGACAAAGGTACGTCACCTGTATTTTGTAGGATCATTGTAAATTCAAGATCATAAGTTTGATTTCCTTTGTTAATAGGACCATTTGTCAATGCTTTACTGATTCCAATATTAGGATTCTCTGTAAAGGTGATACTTGTTGGTTCATCATTATCTGTAGGATCATCGTTATTATCTGGATCTACATCTGTTCCGTTTTGGCTATTGTCTGTAACAGACTGATTGGCTGGTGATGTACCATTTGCGATTGCTGTATTATTGTAGGCTCCAAGATTGGATCCTGGTGTGATTGTTACAGTCAAGGTAATACTACCACTTCCTTGATAAATCAAATTATCTGTACCTGATAATAGATTGATATCAGAGTTACCATTAAAGTTGTTGTTTACAGTGAAATCTGTGCTGCTGATACTATTTACG
>DAOLFJ010000222.1:0-7729 GCA_035326365.1 Saprospiraceae bacterium
AATCAGTATTTCTTTATTGATTACATAAATGGTTCATTAGGTGATCCATATTTTCTATTGATTGATTCAGATTCAGGGGAAATAAATTGTCAAGAAGTAATAGAAGAAATTAATGGTATAGTATATTCACCTGGAGGGTTAGTTACAAATAATTTAAGTGGCGAAATAATTGGACATCGTAATGGAAGAATAGGAATTATTAACCCTTGTAATGGAACAATGACAAAATTACTAGAGATTCCCGATTATCATTCTCATCTAAACAATCAAATGGCTGTCTACAATCACAGTGATAATACTTATATAATACCATACTACTCTAACTCTCCAAGCGACCAATACAAAATGGCCTTAGTAGATGTTTATACCAACGAAATAATTGAAACAAGAAGCCAACCTTGGAATGGAAGAATGAATATACATCAGATTTACGACAAACCCACTGCACCAATTGTCTGTTTAAAAGATACTTTATATGTCCCAAAAGGAGAACATTATAAATGGTTTTTAAACGATCAATTTATAGGAGAAACCGAACAGAATTACTGGGTTCCCGTAGAAAATGGAACTTACAAAGCAGAAATTGAATATAGAGAGTACACTACCTTCTCTTTAGAAAAAGATATATATATTAGTTCTACAGAAGAAAGTAAAAACCATAGTTCTTTTGAGATTTTTCCTAATCCAACTTCAAACTTTATTAACTTAGATTTTTCGCAATCTGCTAACGGTGTAGTTAAAATTATTGATTTAACTGGTCAAATTGTTTATAGAAGAATGGTTAAAGAAGCCAATAATATCCAAATAGACCTAGATGGGTTATCTAAAGGCATTTACATAATCAACATTCAAACTGAACAAAATCAAATTTCAAAAACATTTTCAAAGCTTTAAGAGACAGCCTGATCATAAACGAGTATACGGATATTAAGGTTCGCAAAGGGTTTTATTTCAAAGTACAAGTCCAAAAGTGTTGGTACAAATCTTGAAATGAAATAAGTTGCCTATTCATTAAAAATACCCATAAAAAGTCTTTCAAAACACTATACCATAACCCACTAATTTTGTCCAACTTAGTGTTTCATAAATCTGGGTTAGTTCTTATACCGTTGGATAGCAGATTTTATTTAACTTTACATTGTATTATCGATTATTAACACTTTCAGTTGCAAACTTCTGATACATTGCGTTAACATTAGTCAGAATAAAAAACCAAATCATGTCCTTAGATAACTTTTATTTTCCCATCATTTTTATGTGTTATTTTATACCTTTTAGTTTTGGGCAAAACATTGTACGGCTAGATAAGTCAGAAATTACAGCAATCGATTTGGACCATAAAATCGATAAGTTGATGAAAGCTGCCAATGTGCAAGGATTGGCAGTTACCGTTTTTAACAATAATAAACCTGTCTATAAAAAGGCTTTCGGTTATAAAAATCTACGCACCAAAGAGCCTGTTAACGATGAAACCAATTTTTATGGCGCTTCATTAAGCAAATCTGTCTTTGCGGTGATGGTCATGCAACTTGTTGAAACAGGCATCCTTGATTTAGACAAACCTCTACAAGAATATTTGCCCAAGCCCATTTATGACTACAAACCAACTAAAAAATGGCATGATAACTATCAAGATTTAAAAGACGATACCAGTTATCACAAAATAACAGCTAGGATGTGCTTAAATCATACTTCGGGTTTTCCAAATTGGCGGTGGGATGAACCTGATCAGAAATTAAGGGTGAAGGCAATACCGGGTTCGCGCTATAGTTATTCAGGCGAAGGATTGGTATATCTACAAGTGGTACTTGAGCATCTTCTAAATAAACCATTGGAACAAATGATGCAAGAAAATATTTTTGGTCATTTAAAAATGAATCATTCTTCTTACACATGGCAACCACTATTTGAAAAAGATTATTGCCTAGGCCATAACACGACTGGCGAAACATATGAAAAAGATAAAGATAATGAAGCGAGAGCAGCAAGTACTTTAGAAACAACCTTGAGTGATTATACTCTTTTTACCGAAGCTGTATTGGGAAATACATTGTTAAAAAAATCTGCCACTAAAGAAATGTTTACCCAACAAATTAAAATCCGATCAATAGCACAGTTTGGTCCATTACGCCTACAAGATTCAAATGCAAATGACGGTATTGATTTAGGTTATGGACTTGGTTGGGTACTACTTCAATCACCTTATGGCACAGGCGCCTTCAAAGAAGGTCATGGCGATGGTTTCCAACATTATTCCATTATTTTTCCACAGACAGGGACAGGAATTATCATTATGAGTAATAGTGATAATGCGGAAAGTATTTTTAAAGAATTATTGGAAACGGCTATTGCTGATATTTATACCCCATGGAAATGGGAAAATTATATCCCTTACGACCATAAAGAATAAACATGAGCTGTAGCTAACAAATAGGTTATTGTGGTTTACACAAGTTGTTTACAATGGAATAGCATTTATCTGAATCATAGCATCTATTAAAACTGCTACCCTAGCCTAGTGCGGTGGCTTTCCTTTGACATACTTCCTGATGGATTGACGGAGAAGAAAATGATGATATTGATGATTTACTTAGATATTCTAATATTAGTTTTGAAAAATCGTGTGGGTGTCGTAGGTTTGTTGTGGAATAATTGGGTTACATCTAATTTAAAGATGAAATTAATACCATTAATAAATATAGCAATCTTAATTTTTATAGCTTGTCAACCAAACAAGCAAAAAAGTGATATGGTAATCGAGAAAGATACATTAACAAGTACTAATGAATATAAAATTGATACTACAAGATTATTGAAAAATAGATTATCCATTAATTTTGATAGTAAAAATAAATCATTTGTAACAGACACTCTGTATGAATTAAACTATAAATATATTGCATTCGGAACCTTAGATGAAATTGACTTTTCTTTAGGCAAAACAATAAACTATTATCTTGATTCGATTTATGTCCTAATTCCAATTGAATCAAAATTGAAATTAAATATTGATTTGGATGGAGAAACAATGGATTTTTTTGATTTCGAAGACAGAGGACTAGACAATGACAAAATTATTATATCAGATATAAACGGAGACGGAAAAAAAGATTTTGGAATACGCAATGAAGGTGAAAGCGGAAATGGTCAAAATTTAACTTATGATTATTGGATAAATAACGGATATACTTTAAAGTATAATCGAGAATTTAGTTTACCCAACTTGCGCTATGAAAACAAGGTTAACGAATACTATTCAAGATTGTCTGGTGGTGGCGGAAATAGAACTGAAACGTATTATAAATATAAATCGGGAAAACTTATACCATTAAGATCATTAGATAGAGAAGTTATTGATGGTGAGACTGTGAAATATACAAAAATTGATATGATTAATAATGATACTCTTACAAACATTGCGAGATACTAGAGATAAAATTGTATATAGCGGTCGAGCCAAGCAAGATATGGTCAAGCCGCATTTACTACCTGTTATCATTAACTTTAATGAACGATAAAACAATGACAAACAACAGACATAATAAAATTCCACAACAATATATAGCAATGGGACTGACCTGCTTGTTTGGTTGGACTTTTGCATACTTGGCGACAAATGTTTTTAAGGACTATGCATTTAGTCTCTTTATTTGGTTGCCTTTGGTTATGGGTGCATCATCGACAATTTTATTGGCTTACAACAACTCGACAACAAAACGTAATTGCCGAAACAATTCATTCTTTACACTTCTAGTTTTTTGCATTGGACTTTTTACTTTTGCCTTGGAAGGAATTATTTGTATTGTTATGGCAGCACCAATCGGACTGTTTTTTACTTGGTTAGGTTATTTAATCGGTTGGCAAATTGTAAGAAAATATTTTCCAGGCAGCACACCTACAACTTTGTCAATTTTAATTATTTCTGTTCCTGCCTTTATGAGTTTTGAGTATGCAACAAAAGACAACGAAGAAAAAGTTAAACCAATCGTAACAAGTATTGAAATCAACGCTTCTGCTGAGACCGTTTGGAAAAACGTGGTTGAGTTCCCACAACTTGACGAACCGACAGAATTTATTTTTAGAACTGGAATTGCTTATCCAATTAACGCAAAAATTATTGGGCAAGGAGTTGGAGCAATTAGATACTGTAATTTTTCGACAGGAAGTTTTGTAGAGCCAATAACAGTTTGGGACGAACATCGACTTTTAAAGTTTGACGTAGTTGACCAGCCAGAACCAATGAGAGAACTAAGTTTTTACGACTTGCATCCAAATCATCTTCATGGCTATTTCGTTTCCAAACAAGGACAGTTTAAACTCACATCACTACCAAATGGACACACTCAACTAGAAGGAACAACATGGTATTTTAACAAAATTAGACCCACATTCTACTGGACGATGTGGAGTGACTTTATTGTTAGCAAAATCCACGAAAGAGTATTGGTGCATATCAAAACAATTTCGGAGAAACCCACAGACGAATAGAAAACCCTTTTCACCTTATTCAAAATAGTTATAGTTGATTAAAAACGAATTGCTTTTATCATATCATAGCAACTATCAAAACTGCTACCCTATCCAAGTGCGGTGGCTTTCATTTGACATGCTACATGATAGATAAATGATAAAGAAAATGACGATATCGATGATTTACTCAGATATTCTATTATTAGTTTGGAAAAACCGTTTGGTTGTAGTAGGTTTGTTGTGGAATAAGTTAGTAAGTTGTAATACCATTTGACAGAAGATGAGAAGTTCGATATATATCATTACCATATTGTTTTTAAGCTGTAATAGTTCAACAAGCTTAAAGTCTTCATTTTGGGAGAACAAAAAGGATGACTTCAAATATCTGAATAAGAAAGAATTTATTAGTGATAGTACTTTAGAAGCAGAAATTAAAAGTCTCAAGATTGTCAGTCACCAACTTTTTGACACTACATTGGAAGACAAAGTTTACCTCTACTCGTGGCAAGACCGAGACAAATCAAAAATTGAGTTTACAGTTGTACATGATGAAGGTGAATTAGGCTTGAAAATATTTTACTTTATTCTTGATAAAAATGATAATCTCATTTCGTGGACACAAATTGGAGGAAAGGGCAGTGAATATGGATTTACCTTTGAAACTAGAAGTACTTTTAAGAATACTGATACTTTGATAAATATTGGAGCTACAACCCAATGGCTCGACTTTGCAAAGCTGACAAAATTGGAAAAAACAATGGGAGATTCGACCTTTTCATATTTAATTATCGATTCTAGCGGAAAAGTTACTAACAACATTTTTAAGAAAGTTAAAGAACTGAATTTTGGTAAGGAATAAAACTCAATTTGAAAGTACTACGGCTAACTACTAAGTGTTCGTTCCTGCAAAAATGAAAGATTTTCAATCTTTGTTTGGAAAAACCGATTGGTTGTAGTAGGTTTGTAGTAGATAAGGTAAATTGGATGTAAATATAAAATGACACTTTAAATGAGAATTAAATTATACGTACTGATATTCCTAGCAACAGTTTCAAGTTTGAATTTACTTGGACAAAGTGATGACACTTGGACTTCTTTTTGGAATAAAGACACGACATTGCTTGGCTACAAAGACAAAAATGGTGTTGTGAAAATTGAACCAAAATTTATGGTTTTCGCAAGTGCTAATAAGTTTGACAACATCATTGCCGTTTCAGAGCAAACTGATGGCAAATGGAACAGGTACTATTTAACTAAATCGGGAAAAATGATTGGTAAAGACAGTTTACACATTTTTGACAACGGTTCTGATTGTGAAAGTGAAGGTTTTATTCGGTTCAGAGACAGCAAAACAGACAAAGTAGGTATGTTTGATAGAACAGGAAAAATTGTTATCCCACCAATTTATAATGGCTTGACAAGAGTTAGAAATGGAATGACAACTGGTCTGAAAGGTGCTGAAAAAAAATATTGGGACAAACACAAAGAATCTGGTTGTAATCATTACACTTGGACAGGGGGAGAAGAAGTATTGATTGACACGATGAACAATATTCTTGTTGAGAATTTCAAATCCGATAAATCTTTAAACTTTTTTTCACTCGAAAGGACTATTTCACCACATTCAGACACAACTAGAAAGTCATTTTTAGCAAAAGATGGAAGCTATTTCTCATTTATTGACTTTGAAAAAGAATTTAGACAATGGATAACGAATGAGTTGTCGAACAACCTAACTAGTGAAAGGTTAGCTAGCATATCTTATGACACAATCACTTATTGGGAATCAACAAATGGTTGGGTAAAAACTAATAAACTAAAACTAATTACTGACAACTTTACAATTCTGAAAAACGGATTATTAAAAATATTGCAACCCAAAACCGATTATTTAATTTTAAGTGACGGGCTGAACCCGTTTATGTATGAAGGCGCAGAATTTGAGAAATATTACAATAATTGTGGTGAGTCAAAAGATTGGATTTATCCGACAATGTCAATAGTTATATCTTCCAAAAACAAAAAGGGTTTTAATCAAAACCATTATGAATTTCTTAGGACGGACAATGGCTATAAACTTATAAGCTTTACAATCAATAACGATGAAATTAAATAGCAATAGCTACCAACGGCTTTCATTAATGTCAAGCATAACAGGATGTGTCCATCGGTCGTGTAAATTGACTACAATTGTCTTACGCTCATCAGAATCATAGGAATTGGCAAAACATCTACCCTATCTTAATTTTATTATCCTTCAATTCCTTTACATCAAAGTCAAATTCGTTTTCCTTTGACCTGCTACTCGATCGATAGATGTAGAAGAATATGATGAAATCTTGGTTTTACCTAGATATGCTATGATTCGTTTGGAAAAACCGTGAGCGTGTTGTAGGTTTGTGGTTGACTTAAGTTGGTCAAATCCAAATACAAATAAAATCACTTTGCAAATAGAAATAAATAATTCAAGAATCAAATGTTACAAATGCATGAGACCATCTAGCACCTGTATTTGTAATCACATTAATTCTTTCCAGACGAAGACTCGTTTTATTATTCTTATGCATCCAAAGGAGTACAAAAAAGAAAAAAACGGAACGGGAATTATGACTAAACTTCAACTAGAAAATTCAGAAATTATAGTTGACGTTGATTTCACCCATAATAATCGTGTAAATGAAATACTGAATGATGAGAAAAATCGTTCTTTTTTACTTTATCCAGGAAGAGATAGTTTCAACTTATCGAAAAGTAAAAGTTCAGAAATAAACGTTTTCATGGGTACTCACCCATACATCTTCCTACTAGATGGCACATGGTCCTGCGCCCGCAAAATGCTTAAATTGAGTAAGAACTTACAAAAACTAAAAAGAGTGAGTTTTGATAATAACATTAGATCAAAATTTATCATCAAGCAGCAGCCAGAATCTCTTTGTCTTAGTACTATTGAGTCAGTTCTTACTGTCTTAAACTTACTTAAGGAAGCTAACATAGAGCAATGCGATACGAAGGATTTCTTGATTCCTTTTGAAAAAATGATTGAGTTTCAAGTCGATTATATTCTTAACCCAAATAGCAAATACTATAGTGAAAGCGCAAACGGGGAGATTTCACCTAAGAACTTGTATAAGAAAAGTACAGAAAGAAATATTATTTTTGAGCAATAATAGTCCAAACGCACGAGAACAGACCATGTTCCTACTTTTTGATTATTTTAGTTGACTCTAATAAGGATTATTCCTTTTTGACTTGTGTATTA
>DAOLFJ010000223.1:0-7700 GCA_035326365.1 Saprospiraceae bacterium
TTAAAGGTCAACTTCTTCAAAATGGCTGTAGACAAAGCGTCTGAAGAAATACCATATCCAGTAACCAAGACTCCTTTTACACCTGTAGATGAAATAATCCCATATACGGTAGCTTCATCAGCAGGGTCAGAATCTCCTTCGTACCTATAAACTTCGGTGATTTCAAACTCTTCGTGGGTAAATTTTCCGGGTTTACAAACTATACAATTCTCCTCTAGATTAAAATCTTCTGTAAATCCTTTTTCTCTTAATATACTGATTGCATCAGTGACCGTTGCATAATGATAATGGGTATCCATATGTATTGATTTTAAAAGTTGAAAAATGAAAACTATAGCAATATAACAAAATTACTTAATTATAGATGCCTATTTACCAATATATAAAGGAGATTGGCAATTAATTACTATTATTTGTGTTCGGATTTTAACCTTGACAACAAATCGTTTTTGTTTACCACATACCAATCTATTTTTTGAAGAGAGTCTATTTTTATAGTGGTAGTATCTGGATTCTTCACCCATTCTGGTAAGTCTTCCCATTGTACATTACTCAAATAACTCGTCATACCATTACCTATCATCATGATGGAATCGGAAGCAGAGACGATCGAATCAGTTACATCTTTATAAGCAAGGAATTGAATGTTTTCAGAATCAAAACCTAAAATATATTCATCAATATTTTTTTCGACAGAATTCGTAATGATGAGCAGTTTTGATGATAAGTTGTAGTCTTTTAAGTGTTTGTTTACCAATATCTTTTGGCTGTAGTAGTTGTAGTTTTTAGCATCTTGATATGCTGAATAAGGGGTATAAAAAAGAATAACATATAAAACGATCCAAAAATATTTATCTGTAAAAGAGAATAAAGATTTAGATTTTGAGAAATGATAAATCACTAGCAAAAATGCAATGCAAAAGTATTGATAAAGATGACCTAACTTAAAAATATAGGATACCAAAAACATAAATATTGCCACAACCATCCATGCATATTTAAATATTACCCTAGAAGATAAAAATTGTTGTATACCAATGCCCGATGCTATGGCTATCGATGGCACTACAAATAAATAATGCCTGATGTCCAAGCAAAGTGGTGTATAAGCATTGGGAGAAGATGTCATAAAATTGGAAAGGAGTAAAAGTGCAACAGCATTAAAAATCCAAAAACATTCTTCATTTACAAGGGATGCTTTTGACCATATTTTGTTCGTCCACAATGATGGAATTATAAAAAGTACACCGAGAAACAAACCATTTCCTATGAAGTTTAACCACAATTCGTACCCTATTCTTTTTATCAAGTGACTCACAGGCAGTAAATCATAACTACATGCACTAAAATAACCATTGGAGACAATTGCCTTTAATCGGAACATTGGATCTCCTGCTTGCCAAAAACTATATCCAAAATACAACCCAAAAATTGCCAAGCCAAAAAGCAACGTCCATTTCCAATACATTACATTTCGTTTCAAATAAAATACATCTATCAAAAACCAAATTAACAAAAGTGGTAAGATCAGGATAATTGTTTCTTTTGTAATAAAACAATAAAAAACAGACAAAGAAGTGACTACACTACCCTTCCACGCTTTCATATTATGGTAAATCACTGACCAATAAGCATATATAATCAAAGTCGCTACAAACATGACTGTAACGTCAGGCATCAGTTTATCAGAATAAAAAAGCACCCATTCTGATGTAATTAGAAAGAGAACTGCCCATAAACGAATCCAAAGATCGTAAGTAGTACTCATTTTCCATACCAACCAAACTGTTAAAAAAGTCATGAACATAGGAAATAACGCAGAAGTAAAATCAGACACTCCAAAGAATTTATACATCCATCCCACAGGAAAAATAAAGCCCCATCTATGTGTGTAGTGGTCCATTGATGTCTCAAAAGTACCTACAGAAATAGCATGCGCTAATTTGGCATAATGCATATCATCAAAACCAAAATGCGTAGAAAAGCTATAAAAATGATGCCAAAGTAAAAAAACAGCCGAAGTACAAAATACCACAACTTTGGTAAGTGTTTCTTTAGTGTATCTTTCCATATGGTCAGTATTTTAGTTTTTTAAGTGCAGGAACCATAAAATTGGCATAAGTCGCAATCAATATGGTCATTAATCCACCAAAAACCACAGATGGTACCGTTCCAAAGACAGATGCAGCTACGCCACTTTCAAATTGTCCTAGTTCATTACTACTGTTTATAAAAATAGAGTTGACAGAAGAAACACGACCTCGCATTTGATTAGGTACAAAAAGCTGAAAGATTGTACCACGTACTATCACACTCACACCATCAAATAATCCGCTGACCAATAATGCTATAAAACTCAACACAAAACTCTGCGAAAGTGCAAATATCAAAATACATACGCCAAATCCCGCCACTGAAATGATCAGATAATGACCTTGACGATCTACCAATGGTCTTCGTGTGAGATAGAATATAGCTAGAAAATTGCCCAGATAAGTCGCTGCCATCAAAACTCCAAATCCTTGTGGACCTACATGAAGAATGTCTTTTGCAAACACGGGAAGCATAGCTACAGCACCACCAAAAAGTACAGCAAACATATCCAATCCCATAGCGCCCAAAAGTGGTTTGTGGTTAAATACAAAGTCTAAACCTTCTTTGACACTTTCCCATGTTTTGGTATCTCCACGATTGTAGGTTATTTCTTTCGGTGTGACAAAGGAGAAAATGAACATTGCTACAGCTATCAATGATGCCACAAAAATAAAAGCAGCTGAAACATCAAAAATGGCAATGATGCCACCTGCTATCAATGGACCTGCCACAGCGGCAATCAACCAACTCATACTATTCGTAGTAGCTGCCTTGACAAGTTCATCTGCCTTTACGAGTTGGGCAATAATAGCTGAATTTGCAGGAGAATAATAAGCTCGAGCCCAACCTGTCAAAACAACCAAAAGATAAATGAGATATTCGATATTTTTGGAACTAAAGACTTCTTTTGAATAAGAAGATGTGAGCCAACTGAATACAACCATGATACCTAAATATACTGACAAGCATGTCAAAATCAATTTGCGTTTATCGCTACTATCTACCTTTACGCCTGCAGGAAGGGCAAACAAAATAGCAGGCACAACTTCACTAAGGCCTAATACTCCAAGTGATAACTTACTACCAGTCAATTCATATAAATACCAACCAAGCAAAACAGGTGTCATTTTAATACCTGCCGTCACCAAAATTCTCGTTACCAAAAATAATGTAAACTCCGTGTTTATTGCTTTAAGCTTTGAGATATTCATGCTGATTTTATGCTGTCAATTATACTTCAGGTTTGCCGCTTAAACCTTCAAATTACTCAAATATTTATAGCTGACTTCAATGCTTTCGAGTGGTTTCATGTTTTTGCAACTATCTTGTTCTACATAAAACAAATCCATACCCGCTTTTTTACTCAGTCCGAATACATTTTTCCAGTCAATGACACCATTCCCTACTTCTGTAAACGATTGTTCTGCGCTGCGCTCCATATCTTTGATATGGAATAGTGGGAATCTTTCAGGATTTTCAGTAATGAGTTTTACAGTATCTACATTTGCTTTTTTAGTCCAGTAAAAATCTAGCTCAAATTTGACAAGCGACGCGTCTGTTTCTTTGATAAATATATCGTACGGCACTACACCGTCAATAGGTACAAATTCAAAATCGTGGTTATGGTGACAAAAAGTCAAACCATGTTTTTTGGCAATCAAAGCACATTCTGTAAATAACTTAGCATGTTTTCTGTAATCGTCCAATGTCTTGCGCTCTCCGTCCATAAAGTAAGCAGAAACAATATATTTTTGTCCTATGAATGCTGCGTCTGCACAATATTTCTCCCACTCATATGTCATAGAATATGTACCAGCAGGCATTCCGAAACCTGTCATTGCATGTCCACTGTGCATCTTAAGTCCTAGGTCAGACAATATCTTTTTGAATTCTGTTTTTTCTTTTCCATAAAAAGTACCATTGCGATATCCAGCACATTCTACATGACTGTACCCTATTTCAGCTATTTTCTTTAATGTGGCTACAGGATCTTTTTGCATATCATCCCGTACGGTATAGAGCTGAACGCCAATATTTTTTAAACCTTTTCCCTTTAAAAGTGATTCTGCCCAGTTTGGTACAACGATCGCACCCAAAGCAGTAGCGCTCCCTATTTCTAAAAATGTTCTTCTTTGCATGATATTATTTTTGATGATGACTTTTTAATAAAATGATGATAAAAGCCAAATTAAAGTAGATACCTTACATAACATACTACTATTAATATGGTTTGTAAGGGTGAAAGTAAGCACAAAATTAGAAATTGTGAAATAGCAGACGAAATATATTTGTTTGTACGAATAGTTTTATCGTGAATGAGTTAGTTTTTGCATCAAAAGCATTAAATTATATCACAAAAAAAAAGCCTTGCAGAAATTAATCTACAAGGCTCCGTTTTGCTCTTAGGAAGCATTATCTTACATCATGCCGCCCATGCCGCCACCCATAGGTGGATGACCATGACCTCCGCCACCTTCTTCTTTTTTGTCTGATATGACACACTCTGTGGTCAATACCATAGAAGCGATAGAACCTGCATTTTCAAGTGCTACTCTCGTTACTTTCGTAGGATCGATAACTCCTGCTTTTTTAAGGTCTTCATATTGATCTGTTCTAGCATTGTATCCATTTGCTCCTGTAGACTTAGCTACTTCTTGAAGTACAACAGAACCATCCACACCTGCGTTTTCAGCAATCGTTCTTAGTGGAGATTCCAATGCTTTTTTGACGATAAGAATACCAAGATTCTCATCTTCATTTGCACCTTTAAGGTCTACTAAGCTTGATATAGCTCTCACTAGGGCAACGCCACCACCTGCTACGATACCTTCTTCTACGGCAGCTCTTGTAGCGTGAAGCGCATCATCCACTCTATCTTTTTTCTCCTTCATCTCTACTTCAGTTGCAGCACCTACATAAAGTACAGCTACACCACCAGCCAATTTAGCCAATCTTTCTTGCAACTTCTCTTTGTCGTAATCTGAAGTTGTGGTTTCGATTTGAGCTTTAATTTGACCTATTCTAGAGTTGATATCAGCTTGTTGACCTTTTCCATTAACAATAGTTGTATTGTCTTTGTCAACTGTGATTTTCTCTGCTTGACCCAATTCTTCAAGGGTTGCGTTCTCAAGTTTATATCCTTTTTCATCAGATATTACTACACCACCTGTCAAAATAGCGATATCTTCCAACATTGCTTTTCTTCTGTCTCCGAATCCTGGAGCTTTTACAGCAACGATTTTAAGACCTGCTCTCAATCTATTTACTACAAGTGTGCCAAGTGCTTGACTATCTACATCTTCTGCGATGATCAATAAAGGACGACCTGTTTGAACAGCTTTCTCTAGTACAGGTACAATTTCCTGAACATTAGAGATCTTTTTGTCATGGATAAGAATCAACGGATTATCATACTCCGTTGTCATATTTTCTGTATTTGTAATGAAGTATGGAGATAAATATCCTCTGTCAAACTGCATCCCGATTACTTCGTCTACATAAGTATCTGTGCCTTTTGCTTCTTCTACAGTGATAACTCCATCTTTGGTCACTCTTTTCATAGCATCAGCGATCAATGAACCGATTTCATCATCATTATTTGCTGAAATAGATGCTACTTGTTTGATTTTACTGAAATCAGAACCTACTACTTCACTTTGAGATTTAAGATCAGCAATTACAGCTGTTACAGCTTTATCTATACCTCTTTTAAGATCCATTGGATTGGCACCAGCAGTTACATATTTCATACCTGCATTTACCATAGCTTGAGCTAATACAGTAGCTGTAGTCGTACCATCACCCGCTGCATCAGCAGTTTTTGAAGCTACTTCTTTTACCATCTGAGCACCCATATTCTCTACAGAATCTTCTAATTCTATTTCTTTAGCAACAGTCACACCATCTTTAGTAATAATAGGTGCGCCGAAACTTTTTTGAATAACTACATTTCTACCTTTTGGACCTAATGTAACTTTCACAGCATTTGCCAATTGGTCAATACCTGATTTTAATTTTGCTCTCGCTTCTGAATCAAAGCTAACTATCTTAGCCATATTTGTCGATTTTAATTTTTTTGGTTAATAAAAATAAATACCTAATAGGTTCTTAAAGAATCACTAAAATATCATCTTCTCTCATGATAAGGTAATCTGCTCCTTCGTGATTGATCTCTTGACCAGCATATTTGCCATAAAGAACAACATCACCTTCTTTCACGGTCAATGCTACGCCTTCTTTACCTGGACCAACTGCTACCACAGTTCCTCTTTGTGGTTTTTCTTTTGCAGTATCAGGGATAATGATGCCGCCGCTTGTTTTCTCTTCTGCCGGAGCAGGCTTAACTACCACTCTGTCGTTGATTGGTTTCATATTACTATTGATTTTAATTTTTAGTGTTAAAAAATATCATTAAGATGTCAATCTTATATCATGAAATGTGCCAATTCTTTTTAACTGTCATTTATGCATCCAAAATTTAAAAAGTGGCAGATGAATCTTAACTTAATATAAACATATATGCCAAAATGTCATAGAATGCCATACTAGGTCTAATAAACCCAATTTGATATGTTTCTTAAAAAGCACTTTTAGCCAAGCTAAGCATTTTATTTAAATACAAAATATTATTTCTAGTCATACTACATAATCACATTATTATAACTACATTTAAATTAGAATTAATATTTATTATTGATTATATATACAAATTACATTTTAAATTATATTTTTGCTTCATTAACATATAATCCAATTTGCAAAACCGATCATAATAACCAAGACAGTTATGAAACCGACAGATTTTCAAAACCCAGAATACTATCACAAAGTAGTCGACTGTCAATATGCATGTCCTGCACATACACCTGTACCACAATACATTAGACTGATAGCTGCTGGCAAATATACAGAAGCCTACATGGTAAATTGGGAGTCAAATGTCTTTCCTGGCATTTTAGGAAGGACTTGTGATAGACCTTGTGAGCCAGCATGTAGACGCGGACGTGTAGAAGAAGAACCCGTAGCAATTTGTCGATTAAAACGTGTCGCAGCAGATTTTAAAGATGATATTAGTCATCTCATGCCCGATATTCCTACCATCAAAAATGGTAAAAAAGTGGCTCTGATAGGCGCAGGACCAGCATCATTGTCGGTAGCTCGGGATTTGGCACCATTAGGATATGAAATCCATATTTATGATAACCAATCCAAAGGTGGTGGCATGATGCGGACACAAATACCATCTTTCAGACTGCCTGCTCACGTTCTCAATCAAGAAGTAGATCAGATCTTAAATCTAGGCATCATCACCCATTTCAATCAATTTGTTACGAGTCTGAAATCTATTTTAGAACAAAATTATGATGCAGTTTTTGTAGGAACGGGTGCGCCAAAAGGCAAAGACTTAGTACTGCCTGGTAGAGAAGAAGGAAAAGAAAACATCTTTATTGGTATAGAATGGTTAGCAAGTGTAGCATTCGAACATACGGACAAAATAGGAAAAAAGGTTATAGTATTAGGTGGTGGTAATACAGCCATGGATTGCTGCAGAACATCTAGACGACTAGGTGGTGAAGAAGTTAAAGTAGTGGTCAGAAGCCCATTTG
>DAOLFJ010000224.1:0-7688 GCA_035326365.1 Saprospiraceae bacterium
AAGATGTCAGTAACGGGGTTAGGATAGATATTTACTTCTGTGGTGATATCTTTGGTAAAAACAGGAAAAGCTACAGTTGTCCGTGCTTCATTAGTACGTATCGGGAAGTTATAATCAAAATAGATATCTGCTAGGTTTTTGAGTGAGTCACCAAAGACTAAACTCGGTAAGGTCTTGATCTTGAAAGCGATGTAGCCATCATTATTAGCATCGTCGAATGGTAATTGGATATTCTCAAAGATGAATTCTACTTTATTGCCTTCTATTCGTGTATAAACTTCGTGGCTTGCATCTGTGATTTTTAGGGTGCTCACATCGAAGGTTTTGGTATCAATGATGTCTTTCACTACCACATTTTCAGCGGCATAGTTGCCTGTATTTTCGAAGCGGATGAGATAGTCCACGTATTCGCCTACCATATCGGGTTTCACACGGTCACCTTGGAGACACGTTTTGTCATTTGGATCGTAAGAACCTACGACCGTATTCTCAAGTGTGAAGATATTATCTAGGATAGATGCTGTCAGATACAGTTTATCTCCTGCATTTACAGCAGGTGTATCTGTGGGTCTATTTACTTTGAGCGTTACGGTGATTTCTCTTTTTTCGAAAGGGAGTAGATTATTAAAATACCAACTGACGATACCATCTGATTTTAGATCTTCGGTTTGTGTTACTGAGAAATAATCCAATATTGTCTCTTCGTAAGTAAAATTGAGTGTTCCACTTTCTATTTGATTTCCTACATTTTCCCACACAATTTTGTATTTGGCTTCGAATCCTGGGCGAGCGGGAGGTGAGAGTGGGATGACGGTGATATTGGTTTGTCGGAAGATGCCTTTGGGTGTAATGCAGAAGTCTTGGGTGATGGTGTCCCCTTTTTGTATTTCTATTGTAATAAATTCAGGTGAGAAAGTGAATGCCTGATTTTCTAGTTTTGGTGTGATAGTATTTGTTCCAACCACCATTGGGATATCGTACTTTTCAATTCCTGCTAATACAAAAGTTCCAGATTTAGATGGTCCGACTATATCAAATTTTACAGTAGATAAGTTTTTATCGTTGTTATCACAACCATTATTGTCTGCATCTAGAACGACTTCACCTTTGATAACTCCAAATTCACTAAAAGGATCAAAAGAACAGTAGTTGGTTACATTTACATTTGAGTAACCATATAAATTCAATAAGCTATCAATCAATGGAAAATTGTTTTCAGAGACACATATATATTTTAAATTTGGATTAGAATTAAAAGTCAAGTTTATAAGGTTGCACTCAGAAATTACACTTATAGAATTTAAATCCGTCTTAGAACAAGCTAAATAATTAAGTTTTGGTACAGTTATTAAGGATAAAGTCCTAAGTGATTTATTGTTATCGCAAGATACTGTTGTTAATTCTGGTAAGTCCTTCATATAAATTGATATTAATCCAGAATTATCTAATGGTGCGTATTGTAAAATTGGCAAATTATCCAGACTTAAAGTCAATAAAGAGTTATTATTATAACAATCTAATTTTGTTAAGTTTAAAAAATCTCTAAGTTCCAAAGAAATTAAACCAGTATTATAACAAATTAAACTTGAAAGTTTAGGTAAATTTTTAAAATTTAAATTAGTTAAGGAGATATTTGAGTTACACTTTACAGTCGTTAATTCAGGAAGATCCTTAAGAACCAAAGTATTTAAATCTGTAAGTGAACAATTAATACTTGAAAGTTTAGGTAAACTATTAAGGGTTACACTAGATAAATAAAAATTATTATTACAATTCAAGGTTGTTAGTTCCGGAAAATTATTTAATTCAAGTGATTTTATTCCTAGACCAAAACAAATTAAACTTGAAAGTTTAGGTAAATTTTTCAATTTCAATGCTTGAACTGATAAACTAGCACTACAATTTAGGAATTCTAATTCAGGAAAATCATTTATTATTAGAGAATCTAGGCCAACATTGTTGCAAATAAGCTCTTGCAATTTTGGAATATCCTTAATAATTAATGTTTTTAAATTTGTTGATGCTGTAATATTTATACAATTTATTAGTGGAAGATTTTTCAATTCAATGGAATTTACACTCATACCATTTATTTTTAATTTAGATAATTTAGGTAAATTACTAATAATTAAAATTTCAGAAAATATATTTTGACTACAATCGAGATCAGTTAAAGAATTTAGTTTATCAATTATTACTTTATCAATTTTGTTATATGAACAATCTAATTTACTTAATGAATTAAAAAAATTTATTCCTTCAATATCAACCACATCTCGATTGCTTATGTCTAAAAATCTAATATTCAACGCCTCGTCCACATCAATCTCCCCATCATTATTGAAATCAGCATCAGCATCCGGACTTCCGTTTCCATCTGTATCCACACACAAACTATTCACCAATGCATTCTTAAAATTAGCATCAGGAAAATCAATAATCTGACCATACCCAACAAAACCAAAAGCCAAAAAAGAAAACAATAATACACCTCTCATATCTAAACATTAAAAGATTCCACAATTAAACAATAAACTCAAATCTTCACAAACTTAACAAGTCCCACTTTCTCACCATCCTTCAATCTTATAAAATAAGTACCACTTTCTAATCCACTCACATCTAAGGATTGACCGACCAAGGTAACTGATCTCATAATCCTTCCTGAAATATCATAGATTTCTGCTTTGGTCCAGTGATCATTTGTAGCTAGGTATAAAATGTCAGAAACAGGATTAGGATAGATGTTAACTTCATAATTATATTCATCCGTTGAAGTGGCACTACAATCAGTAGTGACCATACAGCTATCCAAGCCATAACTTATTACATAGTTATTTACTTTTGTAAAATGAACTTCATTACAGCAAATATATCTTATATCTAAGTTGCTATCCATACTCCATAAAAGACTATGGTGCCCTGTTTTTATAAAGAGCGAATCCAATTTATTATTATCACAATAAAATTGTCTAAGATTTGACATCCCATTTACATTTAGGGAAGTTAATTCATTATAATAACAAAAAAATATATACAAATTTGCCAAGCCCAATACGTCGATTGAACTTATATTATTATTATCGCAAAAAAATCTTTGTAAGTTTGTCAGGTCTTTTACATCTATTGTCTTAAGTCGGTTGTAACTGCAATCTAATAATTCTAAACTATGACACCCTTTTACACCTAAGTATACAAGTCGATTTTTGTTGCACCATAAAACAGTAAGCTTAGTCAAGTCATTGGCTTTCAAAGAATCTAAGTTGTTATAACTACAATCTAAGCTACCTAAACTGTCTAATGATTCCACATTTAAAAATGTAAGTTGATTTTCTGAACAACCGAGGCCCTGCAATTTATTCAAACCCGTAAAATCTAATGATGTAAATTTGTTGTAGCTACAATCGAGAGAAATTAAATTATTCAAATCTTTAAACCTAAATTCCGAGAGTTCATTTTCTGCACATCCTATTTGAAATAGATTTGTCAACCCATTTAAATCCAAGTTCGTTATTTTATTTTTGCTACAATTTATATCTTTTAAGTTTAATAATCCTTCGATTTTTAATGATGTAAGTTGATTTTCTGAACAATCTAAATATTCTAATTTTTCTAGACTATTAATATTAAGAGAAGTGATCAAATTACTATTACAAGTTAATCCTTTTAAATTTACCAAATCGTGGACATCCAAAGAAATAAGTAAATTATTGTTGCATGTCAAACGTCTTAATTTAACCGATCCTGTCAGGTTTAATGCGTTTATTTGATTATTATTACAGTTGAGATCGTTTAAACTTAATAAACCACTTGCATCGAGAGATATAAGTTGATTATTTTCAGATTTCAACAGGGTCATTTTCGTCAAACCACCTATAATTAATGAAGAAATTCTATTATTTTGGCATTCAAGTTGTCTTAAATCTAAGGATGCTCTAACGTCCAATGAAGTGAGTTGATTGTTATAACAATACAATGTCGATAAATTAGCTAATCCATTGATATTTAACACACCTATTTGGTTGTTAGAACAATCTAAAACACTCAATTCATCAAACGAAGAAACATCTAAAGTTGTAAGCTCATTGTACTGGCAACTAAGAAACTTTAAATTAGCAAAATTTTCAATACCTGCTAAGTTTGAAATCTGTTTATCACCAACATATAGTCTTAATACCTGTAATGCTTCACTCACATCTATCTCTCCATCATTATTCAAATCAGCATCCGAATCACCGATATTATCACCATTAGTATCCACACATTTAGTATTCACCAATGCATTCTTAAAATTAGCATCCGGAAAATCTATAATCTGACCACTAGCCACGCTACAAGACACCAAAAACAAAAGGATGAAAACGATTTGTCTCATTATTTATATGAATTTCAATTCTAGTTACCAAATAAAGAAATTAAATATTAATTTTTTCAAGCCTTAGCGTCATCTTTTTTTCTTTTTTAAAATATTCGGTAATAAGAATATGACCAGCTTTCGCTTTAGAAACCATGATCTCAGTTGCATCCGTTTTTAAGCTTACAGCATCCTCCGTAAATATGCCATCAATGTTACTTACTATTTTAAATTTTGGTACTTTGTCTTTTTCATCTGATTCATCGAAATAGGTACTAATAAAATAAGGATTGTCTGATTTAATGATTTGAGTGTATCGATAATCGAATCCACCAACTAGCTTTACATAATTACCTAAAAGAGCAGAACCAGCCATTAAGGCACCTGGCGGTAACGCGACAGAATGACTTTCTTTATCAAAAATTTTAATTTTTTCGACTTTCAAATCTTCATTTAATTCTGCAACTACAAAATCATAAATACTTAATTTTACTACAGATGCCGCATTACCCAAAGCCGCAGCAGCTATTCCAAATCCATCCGCTTTCTTTTTAAAATACTCACCTACGACATAAATGCGATTGCTGTCAGTACGAATAAAGTCATGAAAATGAAGGTGACCTGGATTTTCGTTTTTTGATGTTCCTCTTAGAAGGCGACCAAATGTTGACTTCTTTTTATTGATGAGATCATTATTCTCTGATAAAGTGTAAGAAACAATTCCAGCAGGATGATCTTTTGTGGGAGAATCATCTTTTTTGAAATAATTTCCTATTAGATTGATTTCATTATTTGCTAGCAGAAAACCATTGATGAACTGATAGTTTCCTAATTCAATATTATCATATTCTTTTAAAATTTCTCCATTTTTTGCATCTAAAACTTTTGTAAAAAAAAGCTGCTTAGTGCTCATAAGAGATGGTCTTTTTGCTACACTTAAAACAATTTTATTATTATTGGCGGCAATAAAATTTGCTGATTCCATTCCTTTAGTATTTGCTGATTCTACTACCCAATGTTTATTAATATCCTTATTATCAAAGAACCTTACTTCATATTTATAATCCTTATGTTTTGTTAATCCAATGTCCACAAAACCAATAGAACCTACAGGTGAAAGTCCAATCGAGACAAGTTCGGTTTCACTATTTTGAAGTTGAGAAATTGATTCTAATTCAAAGTTTGTAAGTTTTATTTTTTTTGAATAACTTAATTCACCTTTTGAATCGTAAATTTCAAACTCAAATTCTTTTGTACTCCTATCTAAATATTTCATCAAAATAGCATTCCCATTGTAAACACATTCCAATAGTACTAAAGATTTGGACCCAATTTTTTCAATATTCTTAATCAGTAAAAGGTCTTGATTCAATATGGATAGTTTATAACTATAAGTCTTCTTATCTATTTTTTCAGTTTTATAAAAAATATAATGACCAGTTACATCACCGTCATGCTCTATGGTACCTACATTTCGAATTTGGACATTTAATATATCATCGAATGTTTCACTTTGCGAATAGCTAATACATTGATTAAAAATCAATAACAGTAATACTAAGAAAAGTTTGTTGGTGCTCATGTTTTAATATTTTAGGTTTAAGTTATTTTTAATTAAATCTAGATCTGATATTTTCTGACATTCTTCAGCAGCGTTTTTTATAATTTTTAAAAATTCTTCATCTTTTTGTAGATGCGTAAATTTTAAAAGTGCATTTTTTAAAAAATAGTAATTTACATTTGCCATTTCCACGGATCGCATATTATTAAGAATCAATAAAATTTTTCTTAATAATATATTATCCGATTGGCTTGGATTCATTAGTATTTCGTTAGCGTTATGGTTTTTTCTTGCGTCAATAATCTTCTGAAATGTACTCGAAATCATATTTAAAGCGACGAAATCCGATGGTTGTTCTGTCAATAATTCTAAGGCTTTTAACATACATTTACCTGAATCTCCAAAATCGCTTTCAAAGATGAGTAACTCATATTTTATATTTTGTTTAATTAATTGTAATTCAGGGTCTGCTGTAAAATTGTCTTGGTAAAATCTATCAAAATTTAATGCTTGTATCCGTTTTAAACAATCAGGGTGTGTTTTGAGAGAGTCTGAGTTCCAATGATCATTTTTATCTGGTTCTGAAATAAACATTTGTTTTGGTTCGGTCTTCCAACTTTCTTTAAATCGGTATTCGTCAAAATTAAAAATTGAATCGATATTTATATTTTTTTCAGTATTTACTTTGTCAATGGTATCTAATAAATATAATACATTTTTTGCAGCTAGAGGATTATACTTTGTATTCATGAGAAACGATAATCCTAGACTATCTGCTTGATATTCATGTCCTCTCACATGTTTTCTGGAGTCGTACATAAAACCTTTAAATAGTGAAGTACCTTTAGAATGAGTACCGTATTCAGACTTTTTTATTTCTTTAATTTTTTCTTTAGTTTCTTTAGATTTGAGCTTATTGAGACTTCTGACATAACTCATATCTACATGTTCAAAATAGTAATGAGCCAATTCATGACATATAATGAAAGCCAATTCATCATCATTTGTTAATTTGTCAACCAATGCAATATTCACTATAATGACACCATCACCAATGTAACTTGCATTTGGCCAATTATACCTTGAGATTAAAAATCTAATTTTATCTTTTTGTAATGTTGGGTTGTTAATTATAATCTCATCCAAAATTCTATTGAAATATGAATCAACCATTTTGTCAAAATAAAAGTGACCCGCTTCGATTTTGTTGATTAACTCCTGATGCCTTTCTGTAATATGAACTTTTAGATCGCTTTTATATTTGTAGTCCTTATATTGGGCCAATGTTCGGCTTTTGCTTTGATCCAAAAATGTATTCCAATCTACAAGCTCATTCGACTTATTTGTATAAGGTTTAAAGTGATTTTGTGCATCAATTTTATTAGATAAATATAAAGAAGTGAAAATTAATATGAAGTATATTTTCATGTGTTTAATTTTATTTAAATTTTATGTCGATTCCATATTTTTTTTGAAAGAATTAAGGCGTTACAAATTTGGTGCAAATTATAAAAAAATAATTAGATTAAAGAATACAGAAATAAAAATTAATTTATCTTTTTATTAAAGCTGACCAGTCTTTTTTACATCTTCACAAACTTAACAAGTCCCACTTTCTTTCCATCCTTCAATCTTATAAAATAAGTACCACTTTCTAATCCACTCACATCTATCGATGAACTATCCAAGGATATTGATCTCATAATCCTACCAGCAATATCATAGATTTCTGCTTTGGTCCAGTTGTCCTTAGTGTCTAGGTATAAGATGTCA
>DAOLFJ010000225.1:0-7669 GCA_035326365.1 Saprospiraceae bacterium
CAGTACTAGCTGCGTTCAGTTCAAATCCATCTGGAATATAATCCGTGATTTCTACATTCTCAGCATCAAGGTTTCCTTGATTATAAACCGTAAGGTCAAATTCCACGACATCGCCATAAGCAGTCACTTGTGCAGGACTAACTTTTGTTTTTGTCAATGCAAGGTCAAATACCTTAGGGATAAATCCAAAGTCAACTGTCAAATTGCTGTTTTGATCAGCTGCACCACTTGTATCATTATTTGGAGTTTCGTTTAATGGTTCTGTTCCACCCAAAGTAATGGTATCACTTACTACACCAAAGAAAAACATTGGATTGGTATTGAACGTACCATTGTCATCATTATCAATATTGGTATCAGCACTCACACCAGGTGTCTCGTAAACACCACCAGCATTAAATGTTCCTGTACTAGAAAGGTAATTTTGTAATGGCCCACCTGGTTGCATTTCTGTATTAGGTATCACTACGATATACTTACCAGTAAGGAGACTATCAAACAAATATAGACCATTGGCATCTGTGGTGGTCGTTGCGATCAACTCACAAAGTCCAGTCAATGGATTAAAATAATGCAACTCTACATCTACACCCACTATACCTGTTTCTGCACCATCTTTTATACCATTGTAATTTGTATCTATCCATACTTGGTTACCAATACTGTAAAGTGTAGTAAAACCAAAGTCTACGGTTAAGTTGCTATTATTATCTGTTGCGATACTGGTATCATTATCTGGAGTTTCGCCCGCTGGCTCATTATTCCAAACCAAAGTTAATGTATCACTTACCACACTACCTGGGAACATTGGATTACCATTAAATAATCCATTGTCATCGCCATCTACACTATTATCAGGGTCGATAGGTGCTCCAGGGTTTTCATTAGGACCAAATACCAAACTAGTTTGACCGCTTCCTGTGCTACTCGTTGTACCGGCAAGTGGTGCGCTTGGCGCGAAATTACTTCCAGGCAATTCTACGATGTAACTACCTTGGATCAAACTATCGAATAAGTAAAGTCCATTACCATCCGTTGTGGTTGTATAAAGAATATCACATGTACCAGTCAATGGATTGATATAATGTAAAACAACAGTTACACCTGCTATTGGCAACTCACCATTGTCAAATACACCATTATTGTTTGCATCATTCCATACTTGATTTCCAATGGTCATCAATGGTAAAAATCCGAAATCAACTGTCAGATTACTATTACCATCTAAAGCAACTGTAGGATCATTGTTTGGCAATTCGTTTAATGGTTCGTTTGCACCTAGGGTCAATGTATCACTAACAACACTACCTACAAACATTGGATTGCCATTCAATAAACCATTATCATCATTATCTGCATTGTCATCTGGATCAGAAGCACTATCTGTACCCACAATAGCACCATTTCCTGTGCTACTTGCAAATCCCTCTAGCGGCTGGCCTGGACCAAAGTTTGTACTTGGTATTTCTACAATGTAATTTCCACCAATCAAACTATCAAATAAGTAAAGGCCATTCACATCAGTATAAGCGGTATCAATGACTATACAAATACCACTTATTGGGTCTACATAATGAAGAACGACCGCAACATCTTCTATCAAAGCTTCGCCACTGTCTACAGTTCCATTATTATTTATATCTACCCATACTTGGTTTCCAATGCTATGAAGCGGCACTAAACCAAAATCTACCGTAAGATTCTCATTAACATCTAGTGTGGTAGGGTCATTATCAGGATTTTCTCCTGTAGGTTCGCCATCACCTAAAGTCACTGTATTGCTAACTATGGCACCAGGGAAAGCAGCCAAACCATCTTTCACACCATTGTCATCGTTATCAACGTTATTGTTTGTATTGATCTGATTGGCTGCATCTTCATACAGTCCACTTGTCAAGTTATTAGCACCATTTCCTGTGCTACTCACATAATTTTCAAATGGGGCAGCTGATGAGAAATTACTTGAAGGCAATACCACAACATAATCTCCATTAGACAATGAGTCAAAAAGATAAAGACCATTTATATTTGTCCAAACCGTCTCTATCAACTCTAGAGACATTGTGACTGGATTATCATAATACAATTCTACCGTAACACCTGAAATTGGTGCTTCTGAAGCATCTTTGATACCATTATTATTGGCATCAATCCATACTTGATTTCCTAGACTGTAATAATTGAGCTGAACAGTTGCTGGATCTTGGTCATCTTCATCCGTAACAGGGTCTGGAGCGCCAGGAGTTCCTGTGCCATTTCCGTTTATAACATCATCACTTGTGGTATTTACAGCACCACCTGCATCATTATTCGGATTGCTATCTGCTTGGCTATCAGCTTCATCCGTCTGATCAAGACCAAATACATCACTTGAACCAGTTACTTCAGCAATATTTACTAAATTTGCAATATTGGCGTAAGGTGCAATGGTCAAAGAAATAGGGAAACTAATATCTCCTTGCGGTAAAATACCACCAGCTGGCAATAATCCATTACCTACAGTAGCCGTCAAAACTGCATTGGCACCCGAAGTTGTCCAGTTATTATTAGGAACAAATGAATATCCTGCAGGTATATAATCTATAAGTGAGATACTATTTACAGCATGATTACCTTGATTTGTTACAGTCACTATATAGGTCACCACATCACCCACATCAAAAGTACCAGATGGTCCTGTTTTGATTAAGGCAACATCATGTATTGGCAATAATGCTGGATCACTATCATCTTCATCTATATTAGGGTTGGTATCATTAGGAGTACCTGTTCCGTCGCCATTTATAACATCATCAGAACCAGTATCTGGATTACCACCGCCATCATTATTAGGGTCGGTATCAGGTGTACTATCTATATCGTCATCACCTATCGGGTCACCATTTGGATCTTCAAAAGCAACTATCTCAGAAATATTTTTCCAAGCATTCGTAGCATTACTTGCTATCGGTGTCAATATTAAATCTACAAAAGTACTAGCACCAGTAGCTAAAGGACCTGCAATTGTATTTGTTAACAAGGTAGGTGAAGATTGTGACCAACCATTATTCACTGCAAATGTGAAACCTGCTGGTAAATAATCAGATACTTCTATATTTTGCGCTATGACATTACCTTGATTTGTCACCCTGATTCTAAATGTAACAGGATCTCCATATCGATATGGTCCAGCCGTTATTATTGTTTTTGCTTATGCTAAATCAACAATCGTAGGGGCAGCCACATCATGATCATCTTGATCTTCACTAAAGTTAGGTCCTAAACCTAATATATTATCATCATTCGTATCTCCTGGCAATAATGGATTATCATTATTAGGAACACTATCAGGAACACTATCTGCATCATCATTTCTATTGTTACCAATGTTATCCATCGACGCTGAAACTTCTGCATAATTATTCCATGCTGTACCACCTAGAGCATTTTGAACTAAGGTAAGATCTAATGTGATTGTTGTAGATGCACCAGGTGCCAATGGACCTGCTATAGTCCTAGAAGCTACCGAAGGACCACCTGTCCATCCATTACCAGCAGTAAATGTATATCCAGCTGGTATGTAGTCACTGATTACGATGTCTTCAGCAATGACATTACCTTGGTTAAATACTTCTATATTAAATGTTAATACTTGACCATAAGTATGTGGACCAGCTGTAACTAAAGTCTTTCTTAAGGCAAGATCAAATACTTGAATTTTGTGTGGGTCATGGTCATCTTCATCACCATTTTCATTTGCAACTGTATTATCAGTACCGCTGATATTTCCATTGAAGTCAGGAACACCACCATTATCATTTGTAGCATCACCATCTGGAGTACTATCTATATCTTCACCTGGCAAGCCTGTGGTAACATCTATTGCATCTGAAATTTCCGCAAAATTTGTCCATGCATTATCAGGGTCTGTGTAGCAAGGTCTCACGATCATATCTACAAAAAGCGTATCAGAAGTACCAGGCGCAAGCGTGTCTGTATAAGTTCTCACAACAGAATTACCAGAAAGCGCCCATCCAACATTCATAGGAGACATCGCATCAAACTCAAATCCGCATGGGAAATGATCAGTAACTTCGATATTGGTCGCAGCTACACTACCTTGATTAAATAATACTATTCTGTACATGACATTCTGACCATAACTATAACTTGGTGTCGCTGTTACCACTTCCTTTCTCAAAGCAAGGTCAAAAATAGCGGGGCCAGCAGGGTCGTGATCATCTTGCGCTGAATTACCTGGTCCTATATCTACATTATCATCTTCAGGATCTCCAAGTCCAACACCATTCTCTCCTTCTGAATTACTATTAGGTGCACTATCTGCATCAAATGCTGGTCCTGAAGGGCCTTCTGCAGTTGCTATTTCCGCATAATTTATATAATCCCCAACTGTTGAATTTATTAACGTCAAGTTTAAAGTTACTACTGTGCTTGCACCTGGAGCCAATGGCCCTGCGATCGTGTATTGTAAGGTAGGTAAACTACCAGACCATCCAATATTAGGCACATAACTATAACCTGTAGGTACATAGTCATTTATTAAGATATTACTTGCAGCAACGTTACCTTGATTGAAAACTTCTATCTCAAATGTCAATAATTGACCAAAAGCATATGGCTTAGGTGTGATTAATCTTTTTCTCAATGCGAGGTCGAACACTTCAACAAAAGCAGGATCTTGATCATCTTCATCTGTACCAGCAATACCATCCCCTGGGATTCCAGTACCATTACCATCTAGATAGTTGTCGGCAGAAGATTCAGGTTGACCTCCTGCATCATTGGTCGGATTGGTATCTGGTGTACTGTCATAATCATATGGCCCTACCGCATTGCCAGCTAAATCTTCGAATCCTGATATTTCAGCAACATTAGTCCATGCATTCGGAGCATTACTTTGTTGTAAAGTCAGCAAAAGATTAATTGTAGTGGATGCACCAGGAGCCAATACTCCAACTACAGTAGTTGTCAACAATGTAGGAGATGATTGTGTCCATCCAATTTGTGGCATGAAACTAAAACCACTTGGCAAATAGTCTGATATTTGTATATTTTGGACTGCCTCATTACCTTGGTTTTCAAAAGTTATCATAAAACTGATAGGGTTGCCATGCATATATGGAGGAGGCGAAAGAGCGCTAATCTCCTTTTTCAAGGCTAAATCTACCAATCTAATTGGTGCGCCATCATGATCATCCTCATCAGTTGCTGCTACGCCATCACCTGTGGTACCAGTACCATTACCATTGACATAGTTATCGGCAGGGCTTCCTATTTGACCACCTGCATCATTACTTGGATTAGTATCTGGTGTACTGTCTATGTCATCATTAGCATCATTTCCAACTACATCTGTTCCAGCTGATATTTCTGCAAAATTCGAGATATTTGTTGGGTTAGCCGTGGTAGAAAGTTCCAAAACTAAATTAATTTCAATACTATCTCCTGGCGCCAATCCTGGAGCAGCGAGTAATCCATTAAGTACAGAAGCTGTATAAGACACTGTAGGTGCAGCTCCAGTCCAATTAGAATTATCACCTGCATTATAAATAAATCCTGTAGGCACATAATCTGACACAGTAAAGCTGTTTACGATATCAGTCCCTTGGTTTATTACTTTTATGACGTAATTGACATCTTCATTTTGTCTGACTGGCAATGTATTGGTAGTACGTTTTGTCAAAGCCAAATCAAATGTGGTAGGATAAAATCCAAAATCAAAGGTGTGATTATTTTCTCCTGGTCCCGCTGTAGTGATAGCTATTTGAGCTATTCCACCTACCAAAGAAGCGTCATTGTCAGAATAATCTACTAAACCACTACCAGATTCATTAGTAGAAGTCATAACATACCCTTCGAGGACACTGCCATTCACACCGAATACATTATACTGGGTAGATGATATCCTAATAGTATAATTGGTATATGGTTGTGGCCCTAAACTCCCATTTCCATCAGGATCATTTACGTTGGTATAGTTAAAATAGTAACCACCATCAGGATCTGTGGTAGTCGTCCCTACTACAGTTCCATTACTATTGACTAATTCAACAGTTACGTTTTCAATTCCTGGTTCGTCTGGATCCTGAATACCATCCCGATCTGTATCTCTCCAAATCAAATTTCCTATTTCGATAGGTGGAACTTCTTCAACTGTCTCAATATCACCCAATCCTGCCGCTTTCCCAAAAGGACCACCAGCTTGGTTACCGGTATAATAGATTTCGTATCCATCATCAATTTTTTGACCAGTTAAATTATTAAATCTCATGGTACCTCCAGACCAAATCCAGACTGGATCCATATATGTTGTCAGTACGTTATCCGAATTGGCTGTTCTATGCACACTCAAACCTCCATTAACTGGTTCTGGATGGAATTTACTATCTTGATAAAATTCATTGGGATCAGCAGATGGTCCTAAATTATATTGGCACGCAGCAGACCCAGTATTCCTGACTGCTTGCAATATATCACCAACTGTGGCCATATTATAATTGCCTGTACCATTCAAATCATAATTATACCATCCACCTTGATGTCCTCTACGGTCAAACATACCTAAAATCATGTTTCCATTTCCATCAAATTCAATATCTGAGATAATTGGGTAACCTGGTCCTTCAAAATAGGTTTGAAAAGTTGGTGTCCAAGGAACCCATTTATTAGCAGTTGTACTTCTATAATTTAATTGGAAAGTCAAAGTCGGTGTCGGAATAAATGATTCAGTTGCTGTTTCAAATTCATATATATTTGCTTGCAAATCATTTTCTGTCCCTATTGTGACACCTGAAGCATTTGCACCATTACAAACAACAGCAACAAAAACTTTGCCTCTTGTCACCTTTATACCAAATGGTCTATGCTCACCCTCATTACCAGTACAATCATCTGGAATATCAAATGATTTAACAACAGTGCCTACACCTGCAAGAGTTGGTGCCACAGGATTAAAAGGGTCTATTAAATCAATCTGATATAATTTTCTATCGTACAAATTTACAACGTACAAATATCTACCGTCTTCAGAAATATCGATATCACCAAAAGAAACTCTACCAACCTGTTCCCAAGCAGCTGCATCCTGACTTGGTTGTACTTTATCAGATGATAGCCCTCTCTGAGCATTCGTCCCAATGACTGGGCTATAAGTAACTACGTTTGACCCAACTAAGGCATTTGTATACGTACCAGATTGATCACTAGTTGGTATATTTAAGTCAGTATCAAAATTTAACCAATTATAATTCATTGACGTACCATAATTATCTACATCAATCATATAAATACCACCAGAACCCAAAGGACCTAAACCTGCATGCCTTTTTAGGAAGGCAGAAGTAAATATTTTCCTAGCTTGTCTTGAAATTGCTACTCCCCAAACTGTACCTACCTGTCTTGCATTTCCGACTATGCTATGGGCTGGTCCCACAGGATTTGCTCCATTAGGCTGTGTAGGATAATACCCTGAGTTAAGGCCATGACCATTATCCTGGTAATTCATACCTACAAATGCATCAGCATCTCCAGATGATCCCGCTGGTAATGGATCCCCATTTACAAAACATGGCGTAAATGCCAAAGGATTTTCTATAGTTGCAAAGTCGGCAGGGTATGATAAAATAAAATTATGTGTTCCTGGACCATCTGCAAATTGTACTGCTGTACC
>DAOLFJ010000226.1:0-7636 GCA_035326365.1 Saprospiraceae bacterium
CAGAAGCATTCACAAAGATAGCGTCATCGAATGAGTAATTTGCTCTACCAAAAAATGCTATTATTTTGTCATCAGGTGAAGCATCTGAGTTTAGTGTTATAAAACCAGCATTACGAAGATCTTGAGAAGACTCGATATTATTGCTAAAATCAATATCATTATTTGGAAAATCTCCTAATCCAATAGTTGTACTAGAAAAGTTATTTTGTTGATAAGAGTACCCACCTGTTAAAGTAAGATTTGACTTTCCGAATTCACTAAGATGTGTTGCATATGCCTCATATAATTTGAATGAAAAATCATCATTATACAAGTCTGCTCTACCTTTTCTAGTTGGGCTTGTTGCATTACCTCTGAAATGTGACGTTGTAGGGTAATATGCTCTCGTAGATGATACATTAGATTGTTGTGCTATTCTAAAATTCGCAGTCAAATTATCTAAGATACTGTATCCAAAATTTGCACCATAATTAAATTCTCTTCTTTTACCTGTGTTGCTATTTTGATTTACAATAGAAACAGGGTTGAAAGCATCAAACAAACCTAGTGATTCGAAGTAGCTACCAAACTGAGCACTTGCGAATGGGTATGGAGAATCATCACCTAAGATTGGTGCCGTAGGATTGTAAAGTACTGCATATCTTAAAGCTTCTTGGAAACCAAAGTTTTGAGTTTTGTTTGTGTAAGAAGTATTAAAATCAATTGATAATTTATCATTTAATGCTTTAGTATTGAGGTTCAAACGAGTATTGAACTGATCAAAACCAGTATTCTGAAGGATACCATCTACCTTACGGTAGTTACCTGAAACACGGTAGCTAGTTTTACCCATGCCTCCTTCTACAGACACACCATGTACTTGGTTTTGACCTGATTGTGTCACTGCATCTACCCAATCAGTAGTGTTACCAAGGTTGGTTCCACCAGCAGCAACGAATTCTTGTGCATCCATAATCTGAACTGACCTTCTAATACTAGAAACACCTAACTGTCCAGAATAACCAACTTTTACATCACCTTTTTTACCTTTTTTGGTAGTGATGATGATAACTCCGCTTGATCCTCTAGAACCATAGATTGCCGCAGCAGATCCATCCTTTAATACATCCATAGACTCGATATCATTCGGGTCAATGTTTTGAAGAGATGCACCAATTATACCATCTACTACAACTAAAGGCTCAACGTTAGCACCTACAGTAGAGATACCTCTCATTCTGATAGTACTTGCTCTGTTAGGATCACCACCTCTGTTGTAAATTTGTAAACCTGCTACTTTACCTTGTAATAATTGAGCAGCATCAGAGATAGGTCCTTTGTTGAACTCTTCTCTTGAAACACTCACAACAGCAGAAGTTACTTCTTTCGATTTTTGAGTACCGTATCCTACTACCACAACCTCATCAAGCAACTGACCAGCAGCCAATGAAACATTAACGGTAGAAGATGCACCGATAGTGACCTCTTGATCTACATAACCTGTGTAAGAAAAAACTAGTACGTCTCCTTCATTTGCTTTAAGAGCGTACGTACCATCGATATCAGTTATTGTTCCCGTTCCGGAACCCTTTACTAATACGTTTGCGCCGATTAGCGCGTCGCCGTTTGCGGCATCAGTTACAGTACCTGAGATCGTTTTCTGTGCGATCATGGAAGCTGTCATACCTACTACCAAAAACAACGAAATTGACCATTTCGTTAAAAATCTTTTCATGTGGCTTTGACGATTTTGTTAAAAATTAGTTAAAAAATTATGAACTTAGTGTAAAAAATACACTCCAAATAAAGGCCCAAACTTAGAAATAAAATCTGATATCAAGTATTTTATTCTAAAATTATTTTTTATTTATCTATTAAATAGTCTAAATAAAAAATATAAATATCTGTATATCAAACTTTTTCACGGCATTCTGCCTTCGAAACAATATTTAATTTGCGGGGCAAATTTATTAATATTTATTAACAATTCTATAACGTTTGTAAGGAATAGTATGCTGTCTGTTTAAAACTTGATTTTCAAAATAATTTCATTTCCTACCAAGAAAAAACGTCATTTATTAAAATAGTTTGGCAATCTCTTAAATCTCAAATTTCAAAAAAAATCACAATATAATTATGCAAAAAATGATATTAAAAAATATATGACGCCAGATACTAACTCTATTCATTGTGTCAAAATAAAATTTTGAAAGCTTCAAAGTCGATAAACCATATAAAAATGTATTTCACAGTGAAATTTATGATGAATTAATTAAAATTTTGAATTTAGAAATCGTTTGCACAAACGTTTGTTGTTGAAAAATAATTTTTATAATTTTGCACTATGAATAGTATAGACATAAAACAGTTAGCAAAAATTCTCTCCTTAAATCCTTCCACCATCTCGAGAGCACTTTCTGACCATCCAGATATAAGCACAAAGACTAAAGAAAGGGTAAAACAAGCTGCTGAACAATTTAATTACATTCCAAATCTACATGCAAAGTACTTTAGACAAAAAAATTCTGGCCTTATTGCACTTATTTTACCTGAGTTCAATATGTTTTTTACACACAAAATGATTGATGGAATCAATTCTGCCTTAGAAAATTCAGGATATTCAATCATCATTTTCATTTCAAACAATCAACTTAGCAAAGAGATAGAAATCACGAGACATTGTATCAGCTGGCATGTAGACGGTGTATTTTTATCATTGTCAGAGCAAACAGAAAACTTAGATCACTTACAGCCCCTAAAAAATGCAAATATTCCTGTAGTTCTATTAGATAAAGTCATATTTACAGATCAGTTTGTTACAGTCACTATAGATGATGCAAAAACTGCTCTAGAAGCAACCAAATATCTAATAAACCAAAATAGAAAAAAAATCTTTGGGGTATTCGGTAATCCCAAGCTGGAAATTTCAAAAAGTAGGATGGAAGGATTTAAAACTGCTTTGATGGCATCAGGTCATCATTATAGCGAACAAAACATTGTTTGTATTGAGAATCTACAAAACATGGAGATTGAATTGCAAAAATCATTGACACATTCTTATGATGGCATTTTTATTATGTCTGATGAACTGCTAATACATGCTTACCATTTTATGATGAAAGAAAACTTTCTACCAGATAATATTAGCATGATAGCAATTAGTGATGGAGTAATTCCACACCACTTATTCCCAAGGGTAGACCACATTCTGCATTCGGGCTTTGACCTAGGTAAAAAAGCAAGCGAAGTACTTCTTTCATATATTGCACACAAAGATAAAGAGATATCCCATTTCAAAATTGAAACGCAAATTATAGTATTTAACACGCTATCAAATTAAAATTAAGATAAACCGAATTTTAAAAAAAGTCATGTTTGTTTCAAAATTTAAAGAAATCGCTTAATATTGTATTTTATTTGACAATTCTGAATATGTTCTTTAGACATGTAAAATGATTTAAAAAAAAACATTTGTGACGACTCAAGTAGTTGTTAGTCTTAAAATCGTATCCATTAAAGATAACTTTTTTAATGTGGAGACAAATTTTATAAATTTAAATGCTAAAACAAAATATTAAAATATGAAATGGGAAGGTAGAAGAAAAAGTGACAATTTCGAAGATAGACGTGGTATGGGTACCACGGGTAAAGTAGCCGCAGGTGGTGGTGTCATCGGTGTTTTATTCCTATTGTTCCAGTTATTTATGGGAGGAGATAGTCAACAAATTACGCAAGCGCTAGAAAGCCAACTATCACAACAAACGTCTAGTTCACAAGCTCAAGAACTCACCGCAGAAGAAAAAGTGGTAGGTGACTTCGTCTCAACTGTTTTGGCATCTACTGAAGATACTTGGAATAAGTTGTTCACAGCTAAAGGCATGACTTATCGTGAACCAAAGATGGTATTATTTAAAGATGTCATCCATTCAGCTTGTGGTGGTGCAAATAGCAATACTGGTCCGTTTTATTGTCCAGGAGATGAAACCCTGTACATGGATATGTCGTTTTTTAATACACTCAGAGATAGATTTGGCGCCGAAGGTGGAGACTTCGCCATCGCATATGTCATTGCTCATGAAGTAGGCCACCATGTACAACATCAATTAGGAGTATTAGATAAATCTCAAAATATGCGACGCCAATTGCGTGAAGCACAAGCAAATAAAGTACAAGTGGCTACGGAACTTCAAGCCGATTTTTTTGCAGGTGTATGGGCGCATTACGAACAAAAATACCTTGATGAAGGAGACGTCCAAGAAGCCATAAACGCAGCTGCTGCCGTAGGCGATGACAATATCCAGAATTCTACACAAGGCTATACAAGGCCTGAAACCTATACACACGGTACTTCACAACAAAGAATGGAATGGTTCACTCGTGGATTTAAAACAGGCGATATTACAGTTGGAGATACTTTTAAGGAAGAATTGAATTAAGTCTGAATTTGTAAGAATAAAAAAGCCTTGGTTCTTTTGGGATACAAGGCTTTTTTATTTGTGTTAATAGGTTAAAACTATACTTTCGTTACTAATATCTTTAAACTCACATCTTCATTTATTTCTACCAATTCTCCACCTTCTGCATTTCCTAGTTCTATACTTACGCCTAGTACTTCTGCCTTGATATATTCGCCAAATTGTGCAACAGCTGATCTGATGATGTCGTGGTCTTTGATGGCAATCGTGATTTTATCTGTCACATTGAAGTCACTTGTTTTTCTGATATTCTGAATTCTATTGACCAATTCTCTAGCAAATCCTTCTGCTATCAAATCATCTGTAAGGCTGATATCAAGTGCAACTGTGATATCTTTATCCACTGCAACTTGCCATCCTGGTATCTCATCAAAACTGATTTCGATATCTTCTGTCGATAAAACAAATTTTTCGCCTTCAATCTCCAAAGTATAAGCATTGGTTTTTTCAAGTTCCGAGATTGCTTTTTGATCAAATGCTGCAATCATCGCCTGACCTGCTTTCATGTGTTTGCCTAAGATCTTACCAAGGGTTTTGAAATTTGCCTTTGCTTTTTTATTGATAAATCCTTCTGTATCCGTGATGTATTCTATCTCTTTGACATTTACTTCAGATAGGATGAGCTCTTTTACTGCATCTACTTGACTGATAAAAGATGGATCTAAAACAGGAAGTAATATATTGGTCAATGGCTGTCTAACGCGCAATCCTTCTTTTTTTCTGATAGATAATACTAGTGAAGATATCCGCTGTGCATAGTCCATTCGTTGCTCTAATGTTTTATCAATAGCACTTGAGTCTGCTTGTGGGAAATCTGCCAAATGTACAGATTCTCGAGCTTCAAGACCTGTGGCATCGTTGAGATTTTTGTACAACCAATCTGAAAACATAGGTCCTACAGGTGCCATCAATTTTGAAATCGTACTAAGACATTCATACAATGTCTGATAAGCTGCTATCTTGTCTTGGCTATATTCTCCTTTCCAAAATCTTCTTCTACACAGACGTACATACCAATTACTCAAGTGTTCATCCACAAAAGTCATAATCTTTCTCGTGGCATTGGTTGGCTCGTAGTCGCTATATTCTGCATCTACTTCTTGGACCAAAGAATTTAGCAACGAGATGATCCATCTATCTATTTCTTGCCTTTCGGCCAATGGAATTTTGTTTTCGCTGTAGCTAAAGCCATCAATATTAGCATACAAAGCAAAAAACGAGTAAGTATTAAATAAAGTACCAAAGAACTTACGTCTTACTTCGTCAATACCTTCAAGGTCAAATTTCAAATTGTCCCAAGGTTGCGCATTGGAGATCATGTACCATCTAGTAGCATCAGCGCCATATTCCGCAATCGTCTCAAATGGATCGATGACATTGCCTAGTCTTTTGGACATTTTGACCCCATTTTTATCTAGAACAAGACCATTGGAAACCACATTTTTATACGCAACTTTGCCAAAAACCATACTTGCGATGGCATGCAAAGTAAAAAACCAACCTCGCGTCTGATCTACGCCTTCTGCAATAAAATCTGCTGGAAATGTCACGCCTTTATCAATAAAATCTCTGTTTTGCATTGGATAATGCCACTGTGCATAAGGCATCGCTCCTGAGTCAAACCATACATCTATCAGGTCAAGCTCGCGTTTCATGGCTACACCGCTATTAGACACCAAGATAACTTCATCTATATATGGACGATGTAGGTCTTTAGGAACAGACTGATTTAGACCTAATTTTTGATTGGCCAAAGCTATTTCTTTACCTAAATCTTCTATGGATGTGATACATTTTTCTTCGCTAGCATCATCTGTTCGCCATATTGGCAATGGAATGCCCCAATATCTAGAACGAGAAAGATTCCAATCATTGAGATTCTCGAGCCAATTGCCAAATCGTTTTTCGCCTGTGTGCGCAGGTTTCCAATTGATGGTTTTGTTGAGCTCGATCATCTTGTCCTTCATAGCTGTAGAACGGATAAACCAACTATCGAGCGGATAGTACAACACAGGTTTGTCCGTACGCCAACAATGTGGATAGTTGTGGACATATTTCTCTACTTTAAATGCTTTATTTTCTTCTTTCAGTTTGATAGCAATCTCTACATCCACTGATCTTTCAGGAGCTTCCCCGTCAGCATAGTATTCATTTTTGACATATTTGCCACCTATTTCTGCAAGATCTGCTCTGAATTTACCTTGCAAATCTACCAAAGGTACTGCATTGCCATTTTCATCCAGGACCAATAATGGTGGTACTTCCGGACTTGCTTCTTTGGCCACTTTGGCATCATCTGCTCCGAAAGTAGGCGCAGTATGTACGACACCTGTTCCATCTTCTGTAGTGACGAAATTTCCAGCAATGACTCTGAATGCATTTTCTGGATTTTGGTACGGCAATGCGTAAGGAAGTAATTGTTCATAACGGATGCCAACTAAGTCAGATCCTATAAAATCCTTGACAATGAGATAAGGTATTTTTTTATCTGAAGATTGGAATGATGCCAATTGTTCTTCAGATTCTACTGCAAAAAACTTACCCGCAAACTGCTTTTCTACCAATGGTTTTGCCAAGATTACATTGACTGGTTCGAAAGTGTATTGATTAAAAGTTTTGACCAATGCATACGTTATTTTTGGCCCTACAGTAAGTGCTGTATTGGATGGTAAAGTCCAAGGTGTCGTCGTCCAAGCTAGGATATGAATGTCTCCCAATCCTTGTAGAAAATCAGGAAGCGTCTCCGGCAATGTTTTAAACTGAGCCACAACAGTTGTATCCGTCACATCACGGTAGCATCCAGGTTGGTTCAACTCATGTGAGCTCAATCCCGTACCTGCTGCTGGAGAATAAGGTTGGATGGTGTATCCTTTGTACAAAAGATTTTTTTGGTACAACTGACCTAGCAGCCACCAAACAGACTCAATATATTCATTTTCGAAAGTAACATAAGGATGGTCGAGATCTACCCAATAGCCCATACGACGCGTGATATCATCCCATTGGTCTTTGTACTGCATGACCGTCTCCCGACATTTTGCATTATACTCATCTACAGATATTTTGGTACCGATATCTTCTTTGGTAATGCCGAGTTCTTTCTCTACACTTAGTTCTATAGGAAGTCCGTGGGTATCCCATCCACCTTTACGCTCCACACGTTTGCCTTTCATGGTCTGGTA
>DAOLFJ010000227.1:0-7630 GCA_035326365.1 Saprospiraceae bacterium
ACACCCAATGCTACAGTAATTTCAGCTGGTGCAAAACAACCTGACGTTGTAGCAGCATGTACGATATGCTCTCCATCTCCGTAAGTACTCCAGTCTATAGATATTTGATTTGCTGTCATACCTGCTAAAGTATCGCCATCTACTAACCATATATAAGGTCCAACAGCTCCAGTTGCTGATGCTTCGTAACTTGCCAATGTATTAGAACATAATGACAATGGTCCACCTATGCTTATTGCATTTAGGGTACATACACCACTTGGTGCAGTCAATTGTTCTAAATCACCAAATTTATTTCTAAGCCTTACAGAATATCCTTCACCATCTAAATGTATGGCATTTAATACATAAATGCTGAATCCTGGTGTGGTATGAGGCAATTCTTCTAGCAAATATCCATCAGGAAGTACGATCGGAGCAGCTGGTGGTAAACCACTAGTCTCGTCAAATAGATCCAAGGATGACTCTACAAACCATTCTTCCCCTGACAAACTTACGATGGATAACCTCATTTCGAATTGTCCATTGTCAGGTGTTGTTCCTACCCTACAAGAGAAACAAGGTACATATTCATTAGGTACAAGGACGGCTACTTGATCTTGAGAAAAATCATCTTCAATAATTGATGACAATATCGGTTCAGTATCATTATTACTATTAAAATCTGGATTGGAATCTACATCAAAACTTGATATATCTCTTCCTAAATGATCAAATACAGATGTTATCTCAGCCATATTCATAATCGCAGATGGCAATTTGATATCCTCATTGATTTTTATGGTTATTTGTGTGGTAAATGATTGACCAGGTTGAAGATTTCCAGGAATAGTTATTTCCTTTTCTGCATATAAACCATCCTTCGCCCAACTGTCATCTGCCAAAGTAGTACCTTCTGGAAGATAATCTACCAAAGAAATTTTGGACGCAGCCAATCCACCTTCATTCCTAATGATCAAATCAAAAACTACTAAATCTCCTGGTTTCACCCTCCTTTGTTTAGCAATTTTCGTAAGTGAAAGATCTACTAAATCAAAATTAACAACTGCAGGATCATGATCATCCTCATCCAAGTCACCATTATCATCTACATTGTTGTCGGTGCCGGTATTGGGATGGCCTCCATTATCATTTGTAACATCTGTATCTGGTGTTGAATCAAAATCATATCCACTCGCTAAGCCATCACAACTACTACTAGAAATTTCAGCATAGTTTGTAACTTGTGTTATAACTGCATCTTTTTTAACCTGATATATAAGTTTTACATCTCTACACTCGCCTTGCGACAATACTTGGTTTTCTGTATAACTTACCTTGGTTAAATCTTGAGAAATATTCCATCCAATATTTTTAGAAGGATTAAATTCAAATTCATTATTGATATAATTTGTTACATCAAATCCAATAGCATCAGCAGTACCTTGATTACAGATCGTGGTAACAAACATAATATCTGAATTGGATGTATATATCTTTTCAGTATCTACTCTATGCAACAATGCTAAATCGCAAATATTTGGAATGGCAATAGCTTCGCCGTCTTCCAAATTATTCAAGCATCCTCTGATATCAGTAGAGATATTTCCTAATGCATCTGTAATAGACAGTATTTTCGTCTCTAATCGGAATACTCTACTTTTTTCTGATTGGTCAAATTGAAGAGACAATAAAATAGAACCTATTTCATTTGGTGACAAGTTTGCATCAATACTAGCTCTTAACAACCCATTTTCTAATGTCCAATCACTATTTAATTCAGGGATAAATATAAATCCTTTCGGTAATTTTGCTTGAATGTCCGCACCAGAAATAATGGTACTTCCTTGGTTCAATAATGAAATTTCAAATAAAATGTCATCATTAACTTTGATACCATTATTATTTACTACTGTATTTTCAATTTTCACCCTACATTGACCAGATGGTAATAATCCGATATCGAAGGTATGTTGCGTATTGTTTACCTGAACATTAATTAATCCATTATTACAGATTAGACTATTAAGTGCTGCGTCACTATCTACTGAGACAAAGCCACTTACTTTAGGTGTCAATGTATAATATGCGCCATCTATAATATAACTGTTAGCATTCGCACTATAATGGGATGCATCGATAGTGATGAAATAGTTTCTATTTCTCTGAAGCCCTTCTGTGACATTCTTATTGTTAAATACATAATTTCCGTTGACATCGGTAACCGTTGAAGCTAATACACCACAGTTCTCATCTAATAAATGGATGGTTATACCGCCGAATCCTTTTTCATTTGCATCCTGTATACCATTTCCATTTCCATCATTCCATACAAGATTCCCAATTTCTATCTCTGGTAAACCACAAGTAGCTATGATTTCGCCAAAACCTGTTGCCTTACCGAAAGCTATATTTATGTCTCTAGTATATAATTCCTTTGATCCATCTTTTGCACCTGTCTGTGTATTGTATCTATGTAATCCACCTGAGTAAGCATTTACTTCTGGATCGAATACTGCAGCTACAACAGAATTGCTACCTGGCATTACAAAAATACTACCAATTGCAGTTTCTGAGTGATATAATGGATCAGTAATCCAATGATCATAACCAAAAAACTCACCACCACCTGGACCTTGGCCATTGCCTATTCCAGTTCCTGAAAGTGTACCTGCTTTCCCATTATTTTCTAATTGCCAAGTTCCATTATTATTCCAAACCATAAGTAAGTCTGGTTTTTGCTCATCAAGTCTATTCGTAGATGTTTTACAATATCTATGACCTAGTCTGTCTGATAATGAAAGTAACATATTACCATCATCCGTAAAATCGATATCGGTCAACCAATGTGAATGTCCCAACCCATCAGATGGGTAGTCATACCAATATCCTTTGATGTAATTTGTTGTAAACACCAATTTAAATCCACCTGTCGAAGGTTCAAATTCATAAACATTTGCTGATGAAGACGTGGTTGACTTAGCAGTTTCTGCTGTACAAGTAACCCCTACATAAATTTTACCTCCATGATATTTTAATGCGAATGCTCTATATTCACCATTAGCACAGCCAGGATCCGGTATTTGGTAGGAAACAGTATTAGATGAAGTCGGTGATACAGTCGGCAATTTCACCAAGGTATTATTAAATAAATTGACTACATACAAATATTTTTCATCTGGTGATGTAACCATCGCACCCAAACCCATTTTCCCTACTTGTGTACCATATGCACAATCAGCTACGTCTGTAACGGACAATGTCCCTACTGGTTGACCCAAGGTAGAGAGTTTAGTGTATAATGATGTGGTAAAACCATTTCCCGATGGTATTGTCCTAAATATAGCGTCATGTCCCGATGGTGTCAAGCCCGCATATTGTTTAACAAATGATGCTGAAAATATTTCTTTGGTGCTATTCTTCCAAGCCAAGCCCCAAATGGAACCTGTCTCACCATGTCCAGCAAGTTTTCTTGGTGGCGATGCACTATTAAATCCATAGGTTATTCCTACGATCGTAGGTTCACTTTTATTTGTATTGGTTGTTCCTTGTACAAAGCATGTTGTGACGATTTCTGTTTTTTCGTTACAGAAATTTTCTTCGGAGACTAATCCGAAACTGACACTACAAGCCGGTACTTGTACAAACTGAACAGACGAACCGTTGTCAGCACCCATCAATGATGATGACTGACTATTTGAATGGTTAAATATCAATTTGACCATTTGCCCATCCGTTAGATTGGAAAATGAAAAAGTTCCAGTCTGCCCCGTAGTAGCACTGCCTACTAAAGCACCATTTTGATCATAAGCTTGTACCAAAACATTGGCAACGCCTATATCACTTGGATTAATCAGGCCATTGTTATTTGCATCTGCAAACACAATACCATCAATGGTACCTTTGGCGGTTACACACTGACTAAAAATCTGTTGGGGAGAAAAGGAAAATAGAAATAAGGCTATTATATATATATAATAGCGAGGCGCCAGGATTTGGCACGGGTTAACGTTACTGTTTTTCATTTTTTTGACCTTAGTTTGAAATAAAAGTAATAAATATAAATATCTCCCTGCATGACCGAAAAATAGCAGAGAAAAATTCAACCAAATGTGATGGACAACAGACTGCACGACCGAAAAATAGCAGTCAGCTATCGCTGATAATTATTACTGTTTTGTGTGGGAAGCCCAATAATCACTGCCTTTTGAGCACTCACTATTCAGACTATGGGGCAAATATATAAATTAATAATAATATGTAGTATCTTTTTTATTAAAAATATTTTTTTTCTTAATATGTTATAACAACATAATGTATTGAATGAATACTTAAATCATTATTTATATATTAAACAATATCATTATGTTTAATGCGGCATTTATTACTATTTTGATACAATCAGATATAATTAAATTAGAGTATGTTAAAAAAAATTCTTAGTTGCTGATCAATAGATTATAGTTATGGTGATAGAAGAAATAAAAAGTTTAGCTTGTCTGCCAGCAATGTAATAGTAAAGCAGGTGACCTAGAAGATGCGAAGACTTAGAAGTCATTTTCATAAGATACTGATTATAAAGCAAATAAAATCCAACCACACTATTAATGGAATCTTTGTACTATTCAAACTTCAAGTATTTAACTAAAATGAAAAGATTCCAAAAACCTCCATTTTGATGCTTTAAACCACTTTGTCATTTTTTATTCTAATTTTGCACCAAATTTTAGTTATTATGTCAATACCCACCATCAAATTAAAAAAAGGTAAAGAAATTTCACTTCTGAGAAAACATCCTTGGGTATTCTCTGGGGCAATTTCTTTTTTACCCAAAGGTACTTCAGATGGTGACATAGTCAATGTAGTAGCATTTGATGATAAATTCTTGGGTAAAGGACATTACCAAGGTGGTGGATCTATTTCTGTTCGAATCATTTCTTTTGATGACCAAAACATCGATCAAGACTTTTGGAATAAAATTATCTATAATGCCAAAACTTACAGAGATAGCCTCCAACTTATAGGAAATCCATTAACCAATACTTACAGATTAATCCACGGCGAAGGTGATGGCATACCGGGGCTTATTATTGACATTTATAATGATATAGCTGTGATACAATGCCATTCTATAGGTGTCCACAAAGATAGTTCAGCTATAGGCCAAGCCATTTGTAATAATTATGGTTCAATCATCCATGCTATATATATTCGCAGTAAAGACACACTTCCAGAAAATTATGGTGCATCTGTGGAAGATGGCTACCACATGGGAAACAAAGAAGAAACGATCATCATTGAAAATGGAGCAAATTTTAAAATAAATGTCATCACAGGACAGAAAACAGGCTTTTTCCTTGATCAAAGAGAGAATAGATTATTACTACAGGCATTTTCCGCTAGTAAAAGCGTTTTAAACTGTTTCTGTTACACGGGTGGCTTTTCTATATATGCTTTAATGGCAGGCGCTCAAGTGGTTGATTCTGTTGACATCTCACAGAAAGCAATGGATCTCTTAGAAGAAAATCTATCACTAAATAAATTTGAAGGCACACATCACTCTTTTTGCGCTAATGTCATGCATTTCTTGGGAGATGAGTCACTACCTTTATATGATGTGGTCATAGTAGATCCACCTGCATTTGCAAAAAGTATCCATAAAAGACACAACGCTGTACAAGCATACAAAAGACTAAATGCCCTTGCTTTCAAAAAAGTCAAAAGCGGTGGCTATCTGTTTACCTTTTCTTGCTCTCAAGTGGTTGGTACTCAATTATTCTATGATACAATTGTAGCTGCCGGAATGGATGCTGGTAAAAGTGTTAGAGTTGTAAAATCATTAAGCCAAGGTCCCGACCATCCAGTGAATCTTTTTCATCCCGAAGGTCATTATTTGAAAGGATTACTATTATACGTGGAGTAGTACTAAAAAGTATAGGAGTTGTAAACTTGTATGCAACACTCTTTCCATTGAAGTTTTAAATTCATTTGCAACTACTTTCTATGGTAGCTGTAAACTTGTAACAGCATCTCCCAATGGAATTGAAAACTTGTTTACAACAATCAACGATCTAGTCACTTTTAGCCAATCCGCTTATTCCACCACTTTTCCATACAAATCATATTCTTCAGCATCAGTAATTTCAATATTTGCAAAGTCTCCTATTCTTACATATTGATCTTTAGCATCTACAAGTACCTCATTGTCTACTTCAGGTGAATCATACTCGGTCCTGCCTACAAAATATTCTCCTTCCTTACGGTCAAACAATACTTTCATTATTTTACCCACTCGCTTTTGGTTATGCTCAAAAGAGATAGACTGTTGAATATCCATTACTCTCTTGGCTCTCTCAGCTTTATCCTCTGGAGAAACATCATCTACAAATAAATAACCAGAAGTATCTTCTTCATGAGAATATTGAAAAACACCTACCCTGTCAAACTTCATTTCTTCCACAAAATCACATAGATCTTGAAACTCTTCCTCTGTCTCACCTGGAAATCCAACTAAAAAAGTTGTTCTTATGGCAATATCTGGTACCACAGTCCGTGCATATTCTATTAATTCCTTCTGCTCTTGTTTAGTGGTCTGTCGCTTCATCCTTTCCAAAACCGTATCTGAAGCATGTTGGAGAGGAATATCTAGATAATTACAAACTTTTGGTTGCTTAGCCATTGTATCAAAAATCTCTCGTGGAAACTTACTAGGGTACGCATAATGCAATCTAATCCATGTGATTCCTTCTACTTCACACAAAGCATCTAATAACTCAGGTAAAGCTCTTTTTTTATACAAGTCCAATCCGTAATAAGTTAATTCTTGTGCAATAAGAACCAATTCCTTTACACCTATAGATGCAAAATGTTTAGCCTCAGTTACCAAAGACTCAATAGTGCGAGAAATATGTTTGCCTCGCATCAATGGAATAGCACAAAAAGAACAAGTACGATTACAACCTTCAGAAATTTTCATATAAGCAAAGTGCTGTGGTGTTGTAAGCGACCTTTCACCTATAAGGTCATGTTTGTAATCGGCGTTTAACTTCGCGAGCAAACCAGGTAATTCCAAGGTACCAAAATAAGCGTCTACTTCTGGAATTTCCTTTTCTAAATCATCTTTGTATCTCTGTGACAAACATCCAGTCACATAAAGCTTGTCAATGCCACCATTTGACTTAATTTCTGCGTACTGCACAATGGTATTGATGGACTCTTCTTTTGCAAGATCTATAAATCCACATGTATTGATGATAATGACATTTGCATCTTCATTACTATCATGTATGACATCATAGTCATTTGCCTTAAGCTGAGTAATCAGGTTTTCAGAATCTACCAAATTTTTAGAACAACCAAGTGTGATCACATTTACTTTGTCCTGACGAAGTGTTTTTGTCTTCATGAATTGATTTAAAGTGCAAAAGTACGATGTTACATGCGGAAACTCAAAGATACATCTATAAAAAAGCAAGTATTTAGAAGTAGTGCTCTAAATTAAAAAAGCCCCCCTCCAATTACTTGGAGAGAGGCCATCCCAAAAACCGATTTATCTCTAACTCAGTTCCGAGTTATATCATGCTTCGATTACTCGATGATGATCATTTTCTTAGTAGCTGTGAAATCACCGCTTACTAATGTGTAGTAAAGA
>DAOLFJ010000228.1:0-7619 GCA_035326365.1 Saprospiraceae bacterium
ACAATAGCTTGATCTGCAGCAGCTAATGAGTTTATGTATTGTGGTAAAAAAGCCTTATTTAGACTCGAAAAAGTGTGTAACTCAAGAACCGCAAGCAATTTCTTATTCCCATACCATTCTTTTACAGACGTGGTGGTGGCTTTCACTTTACTAGGCGCATGGGCAAAATCTAAAAAGACTAATCTATCTTTGGAATCATTTAATTTTTGAAGCCTTTTATTGGCGCCAGAAAAATCTGCTATTGCTTTAAAAAATCTCCTGGTGTTTATACCTAACGTTAGACATACTAGTCTAGCAGCATTAAGATTTTGCAGATTATGATTGCCAATGATAGAAACAGGGTAAATTTCGTTTTCGAAAACAATGGACATTTCATCATTCTTTACAAGTCCTGTGTAAGGTAGCTTTATGACATCACCTTTTGCTTTTGAAACAATCTCGTTTAGAACTTCATCATCTGAATAATATATCAATGTTCCGCCACTTTCTATCATATCAAAATAAATAGAAAATTGCTCTTTATAAACTTCAAAAGTCGGAAAAACGTTGATGTGATCCCATGCAATACCTGTTGTAACTGAAATATGTGGCTTGTAGTGATGTATTTTGGGTACTCTATCCAATGGGCTACTTAAATATTCATCTCCTTCTATAATTATAAGTGGAGCATCAGTAAGCTTCACCATTCTATCAAAACCTTCCAATTGTGCCCCGACAAGATAATCGAAGCTTACTCCTAGCTTTTTTAAAACGTGCAAAATCATTGCTGTAGTGGTTGTCTTTCCATGACTACCTGCTATTACAATACGTTGTTTATCCTTAGACCGCTCATACACAAAAGCTGGATAAGACATAATAGTCAATCCAAGTTCCCGTGATTTTACTAACTCAGGATTATCTTCCCTAGCATGCATACCTAATACAACAATATCAATATCTTGCGTAATATTGGCTTCATCCCAACCAAATTTCTTCGGTGCAATACCAACTTTGGTCAATCTAGATAAAGAAGGCTCGTAAATTTCATCATCTGATCCAGTCACCAAGTGTCCCTGCGCATGCAAATCCAAGGCTATATTATGCATCGCCGCTCCTCCTATCGCTATAAAATGTACTCTTAACTTCATCAATATAATCCTGTTTAATGGCTCAAAGGTACTCCTTCATTGCTCAAAGCAAAAGAAAATGTTAAATTATAGTAAAAGAAATGACAAATTAATAAAATTAATGCTTCATATTGATTTATAAATAATATTTTTGCACTTTATTTCGTTTAAATGAAAATTTAAGAATCCAATGAACATTAAGAATTCAAGAAAAATAATAGCAGCTGCGGCGCTTTTGATGTTAGTGATAGGTTTTAGCTCTTGTAATAGAGGTTATGGCTGTCCATATGAACTTAAAACAGCAGTAAAGGTAATATCTCCTATCATCAAATAATATTGTGATGATAAATTGGGTTTTGTTGGATGATAATTCAAAGCTCCTTAAAGCAATTGAAGAGTCATTTACAAAAGATGTAGTTATTTTTAAACATAGTACCACTTGTTCTATAAGTCTTATGTCTAAAAGAAGACTGGAAGAAGATTGGGATGATTTAGAAAATATAATACCCTATTATCTAGATCTAAAATCATTTAGGTCTATTTCCGATGAAGTAGCTGAAAGATTTTCAGTACAACACGAGTCCCCACAAATTTTGCTCATAAGACAAGGTGAGTGTATCTATGATGCATCTCATTTTGATATAACAATCGCCGAACTCAAGGAGACACTTGTTTTTCATGCCTGATCGGTCAGTCATACAGTTGTCTGGTGATGGTTCTCATACAGTAATCTCTAAGATTTTTGAAGATGTCACATATCACTCAAAACATGGAGCGATTGCTGAAAGTAATATAGTCTTTATAGATGCGGGCCTTAAATACCATTTTAAAAAAGGCAAAAACAAAATTAGCATTTTCGAAATGGGTTTTGGAACAGGATTAAATGCACTTTTGAGTTTTTTGTGGAGTAATGATAATAATGTTAGGATTGACTATCAAACTGTGGAAGCTTACCCTATTGACTCTTCTGTGTTTAACAACTTAAATTATTCAGACATCCTTGGCGCAAAACAAGTATTTGAATCATTTCATAACCTTGATTGGAATCAGAATCACATTATCACAGAGCAATTTAATTTTAAAAAACACTTAAGTCTCATAGAAGATCTTAGCATAGATAAATGCTTTGATGTTGTGTTTTACGATGCCTTTGCACCTTCAAGTCAACCACATTTATGGGAGCTACCTATTTTAAACAAAATGTACCAAATACTGAATGATGGCGGTGTTTTAGTAAGTTATTGTGCTCAAGGCGCTTTTAAAAGAAATCTAAAATCTTGTGGTTTTACAATCGAATCTATACCTGGACCACCTGGCAAGAGAGAAATGACAAGAGCAATCAAAATTACATAATTCTATCTCGCATAGCACCATAATACAAAAATATAGGATAATCAAGCTACTTTTAACATATTCGTAAGATAATTTGTTATAAAATATACAGACCTTTGTACTTTATTGATTCATTACAAAACAAATATACCATGAAAATTTTAAAATTTATGATTGTTGCTTTAATTGCATCTGCGTCATTTAGTGCTTCTGCTCAAAGCAAGTCAACAGCTCAAAAAAACAAAATAGCTGAAGTTAAAAAGACTGGCGTCAATATGACTTTTGCGCAAGAAAGCATCAATCTTGGCAAGGTTAAAAAAGGCGAAATTAAAAAATTTGACTTTGTATTCACTAACACTGGTACGGAGACCATCGAAATAGATATTGCATCTGGATGCGACTGTACTACACTTGATTATCCAAAAACACCTATAAAAGTTGGTCAGAAAGCGACCATTCATGTAACTTTTGACAGCGGCAAAAAAGAAGTATCAGAAGTTATTGATGTGGATATATACTTAAAAAACTTAAATCCTAAAACAGGACAAAGAATCCTTAAAGTATTGAACTATACTTACGAATTGATATAATATAGTAATTACCATAAAACAAAAACCCTGATTGTAGTTCACTACTTTCAGGGTTTTTTATTTGGGGGATTAAATTTGATTTTTGATGTAATATTATTCTACAATCATCATAAAGAACGATTCTGCTTTAACAGTTTCTCCACTGTTTGATTTAAAGCTTGTATAGCTGTCGACTGTACATTAATTGTTTTCTTCATATTATCCATTTCTTCATGGAAGGTATTTCTGATATTATTAGGTGAAGGCAGATATGGTGAAATCTTCACTTCTACGTGCCAAATCTCTTTTATTTCTCCGATATGTACGCCATATGGTTGGTAGTAATTATTGTCAGAGCATAAAAGTAATGTTTGATCATCTTTAATTTTATTGATGACTCTTTTCACTACAAGTCCACCTTCCATAACTATCACATAAACAAGGTTATTTCTGACGGAACTGTAAAAATTATTAGAATCTACCAATGAACAAACTACCTTATCTCCCGCAAAAAGTGACGGTTCCATACTATCACCTACGATATCAAAACATCTATATGTACCATGTTGGAACTTATAATCTGGAAGTGAAAAACTTACCAAATCTTCCATAAAAACAGGGTCATTATATTGATCTATGTATCCTGCATGAGCAGCTGTGGGTACATATACAATCTTCTCAAGGCTCCTGACTACATTCGGAGACGATGAACTTTGTTCTATGTCATCCCTAATAAACATATCACCAGAACCGGTGAATATATATAAAGGATTTATTTTATATATTTCTGAAGCGTTTTTGATCAGGTCTATAGTTACGTCTCTTTTGCCTTTGAGTATATCATTTAGATTTTGAGGATGATATTCTACAGCAAGCGCAAACTGTCTAGATGACTTGATTTCGTTTCTCTCTTTAAGTTTTTCGAGACACTGAATAAACCGATCTGTCACAATATGGCACATAATTACTAAAATTGAATGGTTGGTATGATTTCGTCTGCCGCAAATGTAAATAAATATATTTAAATAAAAAATAATATGTAGAAATTATTAAAAAATATTTTAATATGTAAAAATATTAAAGCTTAAAACAGAAAATATTAAACTCCGAAAATGGACAAAAACATAAAACCTACCAAGTTATGACATTCTAATTATTGCTCAACAAAAAATCCTTTTTTCCAATTTAAATAGGATGGATTAAAAATGAGATCTTAAGTTTTTCCCATCTATCATTAGTTTTAGCTTACCTTTGCAGCCATAATATTTCATCAATATGATAGCATTAAGAGAGAGAGTTGCCAATTTAATCGAACTAGGTACCTATTTGAATAACTTGAACGAAAATGAGATTATTCAAATTTTCAATCAAGCTGAAAATGAAAATCCATGGTTTACGCAAGGAAATATCTCTAAAGCCATAATAGCAATTCGTGATGAATTGCTAAATCAAAAATCGCTTCAACTTTTAATCGACACATACAAACTTGATGACAATATAAGCCCTAAAAAAATAGGGCTCATTCTTGCAGGCAACATACCACTTGTGGGATTTCATGATGTATTATGTTGTTACTTAACAGGTCACATAAGCTTGATTAAGTATTCCGATAAAGATAAAACACTGATGCAGTTTATGATAAAAAAACTAATCGAAATAAACATAAACAACGGCTTTTATTTTAACCAAGTGGCTAAACTGGAAGATTACGATGCAGCTATTGTCACAGGATCTAACTCAACTGCAAAACATTTTGAATACTACTTTAAACATGTACCACATATCATCAGAAAAAATAGAAACAGTATTGCAATAATTTCAGGAAATGAGACAGACATTGAATTACAAGCATTGGGAAATGACGTATTTAGTTATTTTGGCTTAGGATGTAGGAATGTCAGTATGCTTTTTGTCCCTAAAGACTATGATATTACAAGGTTATTTGTGGTTTTTGACAATTTTAAAGACATCATTTTTCATAATAAATATAAAAACAACTATGATTACAATGTTGCTTTAATGTTGTTAAACAAAGAAATATTTCTTCACAATGATATGCTCATTTTACGTGAATCTGACCAAATCATATCTAGAATAGGTAGCTTACATTATCAAAAATATGATAATATTAATTCACTTACTACGTGGATAGACGACCATAATGATGAGATCCAATGTATAGTCTCAAATACACAAATAGATGGAGTGACTACAATTCCATTTGGAAACTCACAATGTCCTAGCATTCTTACCTATGCGGATGGAGTAGATACAGTTCAGTTTTTATTAAGCAATTAGATCAGATTGGTTGTGAAACCCACATCAAAGGTAAAACTATATTTACGTTATAAATGCTAAATTGCTGTTTTAAAGATCCATGAAACTAATCAAATTGGTTTCATTCCATATTACAATTTATTACCTTTCTATTCAGTCTATTATTCAAATAATACTTATCAGATGACCGTATTATCTAATCTATTAATATGTATTTGAATTAAGAAAAAACATTGGGAAAATATAAAAGATAATTTGAAATCATTACAAATAAATTATACTACAAAATAAGCCATTTAATATCTAAGTGATGGAAATCATTCAAAATGATGTAAAATATGATCTAAAGCAAAATTTATTATCTAAAACACGATAAATAAGAATTATTCAAAATGAATTATTAACTTTGTGATAACCAAATTTTTAATTATTTTATAACCTAATCAATAAAAAATGAAATCTTTCAATTTGGAAAAAGTGGGTATTACCCAACCCAAAATCTATCGCAACCTAAGTGTCCCAAGGTTGTATGAAATGGCCCTTCAAAACGAAAAGGGCAGCATTATTTCTGACAAAGGTGCTCTATTAGTTTATTCAGGAGAAAAAACAGGACGAAGCCCAAAAGATCGTAGAATAGTAAAACACCCTGATTCAGAAAACAATATTGATTGGGGCAACGTAAATCTACCTTTGGATGAACATACATTTATGATTAATAAAGTCCGAGCGATTGATTACATAAATAGTAGAGATATTATATACGTATTTGATGGATTTGCAGGATGGGATCCTAAGTATAGAATAAAAGTTAGGGTAATATGTACAAGAGCTTACCACGCCTTATTCATGAATAATATGCTTATCAGACCCACCAAAGAAGAATTGAAATCTTTTGGAGAGCCTGATTATACCATATTTAACTCTGGAGCATTTCCAGCAAATAAATTTACAAATCAGATGACATCAAAAACTAGTGTAGCATTAGATTTTGAAAAAAGAGAAATAGTCATCCTAGGGACAGAGTATGCAGGCGAAATGAAAAAAGGTATATTCACAGTGATGAATTACTTGATGCCACTCAAAAATGTAATGCCGATGCACTGCTCTGCCAATGTGGGAGATAAAGAAGATGTTTCGATATTTTTTGGACTTTCTGGGACTGGTAAGACAACCCTAAGTGCCGACCCTAGACGACATCTGATAGGAGATGATGAACACTGCTGGACGGACAAAGGTGTCTTCAATATTGAAGGTGGATGTTACGCCAAAGCAATTAATTTAAGTGCAGAAAAAGAGCCCGAAATCTATAACGCCATAAAATTTGGTACTGTCTTAGAAAACGTAGTGTATGATCAGAAAACTCGCAATGTAGACTACGACGATATTTCGATCACCGAAAATACACGTGCGGCCTACCCTATTGATTTTATCCAAAATGCAAAAATACCATGCGTGGCTGGCCAACCAAAAAATATTATTTTTTTAACGTGTGATGCATATGGTGTTTTGCCACCAGTGAGCAGCCTTACGCCTGAACAAGCAAGTTATCATTTTATTTCAGGATACACTGCAAAAGTAGCAGGAACCGAAATGGGCGTTACAGAGCCATCTGCCACATTTTCAGCTTGTTTTGGTGCTGCATTTATGCCTTGGCACCCAAACAAATATGCTGAGTTACTAGCAGAAAAAATAACAAAACATGGTGCAAAAGCATGGTTGGTAAATACAGGATGGACAGGAGGACCATATGGCATAGGTTCTAGAATCAAGCTTAAATATACTCGTGCTATCATTGATGCCATACACAATAATGATTTTGATCAGGTAGAAATGATAGATGAGCCGATATTTGGGTTTAAAGTACCTACAAGCTGCCCAGATGTACCTTCAGAAATACTTCAATCAAAAGAAACATGGGTCGATAAAAAAGGGTATGAAAATACTTTAAAAAAATTGGCAGAATTATTTAAAACCAATTTCAAAAAATATGAAAAAGGTGTAAACAAAGAAATAGTTGCCGCAGGGCCAAAATAATTCTTTAAATTTAATAGATGCGGGAAAGGTCCACCAAGCTTTTTCCGCATCTTTTTTCTGATTTAAAATCAATTTCTCTTAAATAAATTATTGTTTTGGCAATTGACAATGCTCCATTTATAGATTTTCACAATCACTCTAATTGGCATACCGAAGAAGTCATTGAAGTTGTCTCTATCCATGGAAATCAAGACAAAAAAGCAAAATTATATACTATTGGATATCATCCTTGGTGGACCGAGCGCATTTTGGATGAAAGTGAGTTATCATTCATTCGTGATAAATATACTAAGGATAATAA
>DAOLFJ010000229.1:0-7594 GCA_035326365.1 Saprospiraceae bacterium
AGAATTTGGATTTAAAAACACGGATCTTACATTCAGTATCATGCTAGAGACCAAAGATTTAGTGGCTATTTCTGTTCGTTTTGCAAAGCTATTCAGAAGATTGAGCAAGGGAGAAAGTCCATTAGGTAATAGAGATAATTGAAGTTAATGAAATCGGTGGATAAAAGTTATCATCATAGAATATTCAACTCCTTGTCACTCATTTTAGAATAGTAAAGCGCATGAAGTTAAAAATTGATAACTTCGTATTATCCATCATTATAGTAGTAGTGATATCTTACTTTCTTCCACAATGGGGTAGGAGTGATAGCGTTGTGCCAATAGATAAAATAGCGAGCATTGGTGTAGCTTTGATTTTCTTTTTTTATGGGTTGAAGTTGAGTCTTGAAAACTTAAAAACAGGATTAAAGAATTGGAAACTTCATATTTTGGTCCAATCATCTACTTTTCTGTTATTTCCGTTGATTATCTTAAGTTTTTATCCATTGGTAGCTTCTACGGAAGGTCAAACTTTATGGTTGTCATTTCTATTTCTTGCAGCATTGCCATCCACCGTTTCTTCATCTGTGGTGATGGTATCTATGGCAAAAGGTAATCTACCAGCAGCTATATTTAATGCCAGTATTTCTGGTCTCATTGGTATCATCATCACACCATTATGGATGGGCATGTTTATGGAGCGAAGTGCCACGGAGTTTCAGCTAGGAGATGTGTATATCAAATTGGTGACAGAGATATTGGTGCCAGTCCTTTTGGGTTTGGTCTTGCAAAGATATTGGGGCAAATATGCTTTACGTTATGCTTCTCAATTATCGATGTTTGACAAGTCTATTATTTTGATTATCATTTACAAAAGTTTTGCCCATGCTTTTGATGAAGGTATTTTTGGATCTGTTGGGTTGTATGATTTGGCTTTTATTAGTTTAACGTGTCTTGTTTTATTCTTTGTGGTTTTGTACATCACAGGTTTGTTGTCAGATTGGATGGGATTCAGCATAGAGGATAAGATTACATCCCAGTTTTGTGGTACAAAAAAATCATTAGTCCATGGTACAGTATTCTCAAAGATATTATTTTCAGCATCATTTCCTGTCGCTATGATTTTGCTACCATTGATGATTTTTCATGCATTGCAGATATTGATTGTAAGTATTATTGCAGCAAAGTGGGCAAAACGAAATTGTTGACAAAGAGTTTTGACTGAATTAGTTATTACATCAAGGATTTCCTTCCTTAGAATTTAAGTTTTTATAATGCTTAACAACTAGAAATGCAATTATAAAAAAGGGAATAGTTGATAAAATTATATTTATATTTTTGGCCAAAAGTCCAATAAAAAACATGAAACCAAGTAATAAACCCAAACACCCTATACCCCAATAAGTCATTCGTTTACTAGGTGCTTTTTGAAAAATTGTGATCAATAATAATATTTGTCCCAAAAGAGGAAGAATGGTAAATGGATGAAGGACCGATATTGGATTAGTGAATAGTTTTATGATGACTTCTGCTTCAGCCTGAAACAAAAAAGAATGGCTATCCCTACTCCACTCTAAATATCCAAAGAGTGAAGTTATAATGAGTAAAAGATTTAAAATCTTTGTTTTCATATAGCAAATTTAGATAGAAATTATGTATTGAATGCATTCTCATTATGTTTTTAGACAAAAATAACTCTTTCTATCTGTTATTTTAATTCGTTAGTCTAACACTTGACAATATGATTAGCATTTTTAAAGGAATTCAATTACATTTGAGGTTCAAAATGATTGATTGACGTTTTATAAAAAAATAGCTGTTTTCTGTTTTATTTTGTTTCTTTATCTAAAGATACAAGCTACATCTATTCGTTCATTTGTCATTCCCACTATACAAGAAAAAAGCAGTCTGATAGTACCTTTTACTTTGAATGGTGGTCTCATTATTATTCAGGCCAAAATCAATGATTCTATTGGTAATTTTGTCATAGATACAGGTGCAGGAGGGTTGGTATTGAATAGCCAACATTTTAAAGGTGTGAGAGATGATTCACGTGGGTATTATGGCTTGTCCGGTCGAGGTAAAGCATTGACTGTCAGTTATGATAATGCTGTGAAGGTAAATGATTTGGAATTTAACAATGTGGATGCCGATGTAGTGGATTTATCATCTATTGAGTTGAAAAAGGGATTAAAAATATTAGGATTGATTGGATTTAATCTTCTAAAGGATTATGAAATTATGTTTAACTATCGAGGTCGATTTATAGCTTTGTCAGCGGTTGATAATAAAGGGAATGTAATAGATCCAATGCCATACATCCTAAACAAAAAAGATAGTTTATCATTTGTTTTTGGGAATTTTATTCCTGTCATAGATGTTACAGTAAATGGCGTCAAGAAGAAATTTGGCATTGACTCTGGAGCAGAAATTAATTTGTTGGATCTCAAAAGGTCAAAGGATATTATGTCACAATTCACACCCATACGAACTATCAGTCTGACAGGTTCTGACGGGAAAGATAGCGAAGTAATAGCAGGAAGGCTGTATCGAGTAGCTATCCTGGAAGTTTATAGATGTGCGACCATGGCGACTGTATTGATGAATATGGAAAATCTCAACAAGATATATCAATCTAATTTGGATGGAATTTTGGGGTTTGAGTTTTTGTCACCTTGGTTATTTAGTATAAATTATAAAAAACAAAAGTTATATTTGCACCAGTTAAAAGTAATAAATCCATAATGTACAAGAATTTACTTTTATTTTTTGTTGTCTTTCAGGTTCAAAGTTTATTTGGACAGCAAGTTCCTTATTCTCAGTGTGAGATCAATGGAGAAGATGTTTTTATAAAATTTAGTGAAACATGTATTAATTCTGATGATGAAGCTTGTATGGCACTAGCTGAATTTAAGCATTATGATTTGGCCGCTGTGATAAAGTCAGGTATGGTTGCGTTATGGGAAAAAGACGGTTGGACTATGCAGAAAACGGGTGCCAATACCTACCAACTACATAAAAAACTCATGCATTTCGATAGGACATTTGACTTTGAAGATAAGTTTAAAATCGATATATCATATTGGAATTATCCAGTTTCAGAAAAGTCAAAACAAGGTAGTAGTGATATTGTGGACGAACCAGCAAAGGTTCATGTAAAAGGTAATGTAGAGTTCAAACTGAAGGGTAAGAGCAATGCAAAACAAGTAATTCTATCAGGATCTTTTAACGATTGGAACGAACAATCCATCAAAATGATTAAAGTGGGTGATGAATGGAAAATTCGTCTAAAAATGACACCTGGGATCTATGAATATAAGTTTATCGTAGATGGTGAGTGGATGACCGACCCTGCGAATCCTTACACGGTTCAGAACCAGCATTTTACGTTCAATTCTATATTGGTTGTCGGTAAAGACGAACAGTTTTTTTTGAAAGGATATACAAATGCCAAAACCGTAGCATTGTCAGGTAGTTTTAATAATTGGGATCCCAAAGGAGTGCGATGTATCAAAACCAAAGACGGATGGAAGGTCACACAAAAGTTACCTCCGGGAAAACATTATTACAAATTTATTATCGATGGTCATAATTGGATCACTGACCCTAGCAATGAACTACAAGAGCGAGATGAAGGCCTAAATATCAATTCTGTTATTATTGTGCATTGATTTATTTACCATTAAGAGTATAAAGTTTTACCACTAAGTACTCAAAGGGCATCACTAAGATCACTTAGATTTTTAACAAAAAGAAGTGACTATTTATTCCATAAATCAAATAAATATAGGCTTTTGGCAGAAATAAGATGCAAGTATAACAATGTTATTATCCACTACATCTTCACAAATTTGGTTTTAAATTCTGAGTTATTATTGACAACTTGGATGATGTAAAATCCTGATGGCAAATGACTTACATTTATTCTATTGCTTAGACCGATATTAAAATCAGTTGTCAATAACTTACCACCTTTTTGGTCAAAGATATTAACTTTTCCTATGTTGAACTTAGCATCATTGATGCCTAATGAAATGAAATCTGTGCTTGGATTCGGGAAGATGAAGAAAGGTGAGACAGACCAATCATTTGTAAATACTGGTTTGCCTACAGGTGTGACGACTTCATTGGTGATGATAGGTTCATTAAAGTCAAAATAGATGCCTGCTATGTTACTCACTTCTTCGTTGAGCATGGTTTTTTCATCTAGGGTGATCTCAAATTTTATAAAACCATGAGAAACAGGTTCGTTTTTGAAGCTATCTACGAGCATGATTTGATTGAAGACTACATTAAGCGTTCCATTGTCTATTGACCAAACGTAATCATGTGAAGCAGCCACAGGTCGCAAAGAAGCTATTTCAAATTTTGTGCTGATCGGATCTTGAATTTTTACAGTAAAAGCGGTGTCTGTTCCTGTGTTTTGGAACCTAATCATGTATTCTAGTTTATCACCTGGCTCTAAGTAAGTCTGGTTTCTGACACCATTTACAAAGATGGCCTTATCATTTGGATCAAATGAACCTATGTTTTCTTGACATTCCGTGTATTCAGTGCGCGTTTCTATGCTATTGCAGCTTTGTGAGCGACTCTCACTGTCTATGACGACACAATGTTCTTGACCCAATGTGGCGTCACAACTTAGGTTTATGGTGAAATTTATGTTTTTACATTCACCAGGTTTGATGGTTCCTGCATCGAGCGTCAGTTCATTGCCTACGTGAGATATCTGCGGCAGAATGGTTTGAATAAGGTCAAAGTAATCGTCTAGGATGATTTTGACTTCTGTTTCTTCTGCGTCAATATTTCCTTCGTTACATACCTGTCCATAGTAAGTATTGTCAAAACATCTTCTGAGAAAAGGTGTAGAAATAGATGTGACTAAATCTGCACAATATTTTTTTGTTTTAAGTGGGATAGCGATTGTATTTGTTCCTGTGGACAAATCGACATCATATGACGCTTGGCAGTATTCATAGATTTTGTCATTAAACTGCACGGAAACTGTATTTTGGTCTTTGTGTACATAAAAAGTGGCTTCGCCATTAGCGTCAAGAGCCTTTACATAATTATTATTGACTACGATTTTGCCGTGGTGCAAAGGACCTTCATTTGCATCTTGCTGACAATTTTTATTAACATCTTCATATAGTGAAACCGTTAGTATTTTTGGTTCTGAAAGTTGGACATTGTATTTTAAGATGCCTTTACCATGAGTTGCAAGGTAGATATAATTGTCATAACTTATTTGTAAGTCATTTATAGAAATTAGTTCTGGAAAGTCAGGTGTGATATTCTGCCATGATTCGCCTTGATCTGAAGATATTAGGACTGTAGATTCAGAATACACATAGATGTTTCCCAGGTGGTCGGTTTTGATCTGAAATCTTTCACCTTGATTCATTATGCCTAGGTCATATTTTTTAAAGGTTTGCCCCCCATCAATTGACGAACTTATTTTTATTGAATTATCAGTATATTGGGATGATAAAATATATAAAATACTCCCATCAAATGAAGAAGCAAAATCAATAAGATAAGTATTTGGTTCATCTTTATATACAATTGGAGTTGATACTTGATTTGAAACAGTATATTTTATTACCGTGCTAAATTCATAAGCTTCAAAATAATAAATATCTTCATTTTGTGAAAAATCAACTTTATAATTATTTGCAAATTGGTAATAAACATTTTTTGAGATTGCTTTTTTTTGCCAAGAATTGCCAAAGTCTTTTGAAATTGCTAAACTATCAAATTCAAGATGATATAAAACACTATTTTTTTCTGTTATAAAATGATCAAAAATGCTTGAATAGAAGTTATATTTTTTAGATTTATTCCAAGATAAGCCATTATCTTTCGATTTATTAAGACCATCATAGTCAAACCACCCAAGAATTTCATTGTTTGAAAGTTGGATAATGATTCGTGCTCGACTATCAAAGCCAAATTCTCCAGTTATTTGTAGATCTTTCCATTCTTGCGAGTCACTCAATAAATAATGAAAAAAACAACCTTCTGCAAATAAATTTTCATCAATACCTGGCTGAATATTATAAACATAGTCAGTACCTATGTCATTTTTAATTTTTGTTAGCGTTATTCCTTCGTTTATGGTTATAAAAATTTCTGGCTGACAATTTGATCCGTTTTCTGACCCTAAAACTAATAAATTATTACCAGTGCATGAGATATAGTTTATGTTTTTGATTTTAAAATTTAATTGTTCGGCAGTTTGTCCACCATTTTCTGACACATAAATTGAGTCCCAATTAATAAAGTAAATTTTATTATTATGACCTTCCATAATTCGTGGTACTAAAGAATTAGATAGCCATGATATTAACTTCCATGTTGAACCACCATCGTCTGAATATTTATTTCCATTTATAATACGATTACCAAATCTTAGAGTTTGTTCATGTTCCAAAGGTTTCTTATTTCCAACAAAACTTAAGTCACTATTAAATTCTAACAGCGAATAGGTAGTTCCAATTCTATTTGAAACATAGTTTTTACCATTAGCATCAGAAGAAACTAAAAAGGTTACAAATTGTGTCATCCATGAATGCTTTTTTTTCAATATACCTGACCCAGAATAAAGAAGCAACTCTTTATTTGTTGCAACTACAATATCTCCATTAAACAAAAAGGCCATGTTTTGAACTGTATAATAGTTGTCTATAGTAATAAAGGATGTGAACTTAAGGTTTGCTTTATCAAATATATGAATCTCATCTCCAAAAAAATAGTGTATATCTCCGTTTATGTTTTCTTTAAAAGGATTATCGAAATAATTTTGGACGCTTTGAACATTTCCTGTATTAAACCATTTTTCACCATTATCTACAGAAACTACCAATGTAAATGTTTCTGTCAAGTTGCCAAACAATGTTCCATCACTAGCTTGATATAATAGTTTGACAGAACTTTTATTAGGTGTTTTTATCTGTTTCCAATCAGTACTCTGACCGTAACCAAAAGCGTAGCCCAAAACTAACAAAAGAAGTAAAAAATGCTTTTTCATAAGATGATGTTTTAATGGTTATTTATGTTTAATTCGTAAAATAATTATGTTTCAAGATGTAAATCAAGTCAAAGATAGTTTAATCTTCTTAATTGCAGAATAAAGAAAGGTGATTATTTTGCTAAAATGTCGTTTAGATACAAACAAGAATCTACGTTATTTCATCAAAGTCATTATTAATCATTCATCCTATCACTATTTCCTTAACTCATTCACTACTTCACTCAATCACTCATTGCTTACTCTTCTATCAATATGCCCATTTTTCCCATTTGGTAATCTCGCATAGCTACCATGATTTCAGTTGTTGTATTCATCACAAAAGGACCTTGTTTTACCACAACTTCATCAATTGGTTTGCCACAAAGTATCAGGAATTCTATCTTTTCTTCTGCACGTATTTCAATATCTCCATCTTGAGCTTCAAAAATAACTAGGTTTTCGGGTGCGACTTTTCCATAACCCTTGATATGTAAATTTCCTTTAATTACATAAATCATTGTGTTAAATCCAGAGGGAATCGTATAACTTTGACTACCTGCTGATTTTGATTGGCTCCAAATAATGAGTAATTCACTTTCCGTT
>DAOLFJ010000230.1:0-7557 GCA_035326365.1 Saprospiraceae bacterium
CGTGTGTTTTACTTTAAATACTCTGGAATAACCTCCTTTACCTAGTATTTTATAAATAGTGTAATCACCCACTCGGTCACCCTCTTTCAGGTCATAGGCATCTTTGGTGGGCAGTGGTTGTTTAGTTACTTCTTTTTTCTGACTGTCATGTGATTCTGCTTCTTTCAATGATGTTTCAATAAAGTTTTCCAGTTCATCAATAGAATCAATGCGCTTCAGATCATCTATCAATATGGTTTTCAGACACAATTGATCCAGCCATTTAGGTAAGCTGGCATTGATGGCACTAGGCAATTTATCTGGTGGCAATTGCCCTCCCATTTTATCGAGATCAAAAGGAGTATTAAATGGTTCTTTATCTGTAAATAACCAGTACACCAATACGCCGAGTGAATAAATATCTGAAGCTCTGGAAGCATCACCAACAGTCAGCTCCAAAGGATGATAGGCCGTAGCATTCATTTCATTGATGGTAGCCATCACCGTATAGCCCTGTCTATTGTCATCAGCAAAGTACGACTTGCCAAAGTTACCTAAATAAGCATATCCACCATGGAGGAACACATTGTCAGGATTTATATCCCGATGAAAAATATTGACATGATGCGCTTCTTTCAGAGCTGTCATAATGTTTCTGATGATATTCATTTTTTCCTGAAAGGTGAATGTTTTATGTTTCGCTTCCGATCTCAACGAGTTTTCATCCAGAAAGTCAGAAATCTCATAAAACATATGACTTTCGTCATCTATCCTGAAATCTACATTCAGAATAAATGGTTTGGCTTTCATGCTAGCTAAGGCCACATATTGATTTCTGATTCTGCTTTCTCTTTGTTTAAGTTCCTCAGCAGTCAAACCACTGACTTGAAGTGCGTATTCCTTGACTCTTTTTTTGATAGCAGTATTTAAACCTTTCAGTTTGACCAGATATTCAGTAAAGTTAGGTTCTTGCTGTAATACTTCTAATACATCAAACCCGGCAACTTCCTTTTTATCTTTGATCGATTTTTTACTTTGATTACCTATCAGAAAATCCGCGATATCTTGTTGGATATCTGCTATATCATCTGCTCTTTTTTCAATGATAGTAGCATCAGATAAAAATCGGATCAGTTTATCATCTAGCTGGAAAGTAATTTTTCCAGCTTCTTGCATTAGATATGGGGGCATGATATTTTGATAACTCAGTGTAACCATAGACTGAACCCATGCCCTGCCCCAGAGATATTCATTTTCTTTAAGTGTGGCTGCCAGAATGCTTGATTTTAGTCTGCATGTTTTGAGTGGATTCGGCCGTTCTTTGTCATTGATATACCAATAATTATTATCTCCTTCTATTCTTCCTTTCCAATCTTTATTTTCAATATTGAAGATGGCATGGGGCGCTACGACTACCAGATCATACTCCCAGTATTGAGTTCTGTTATTGCGGGTATTGGTGGCTGCCAGCTCTATATTGGGTATCAATATATATGTATCCGGAAGATTGACTTGCAAAAACTGGAGCAGCCGTTTTTCTCCATCATTTACTACGGACTCAAAGTAGGGTGGTTTTATTATTCTTGCCATGATTCTATTTCTTTTTCGATAAGGTCTATTGCTTGATTTTCTTTCAAAGTTGATTTATCCATTTTTCTAATATAATTTTCAATCTTCTCATTTATATGTTTTTGGTCTTGATCAGACAAAATTGGTATATCAATATTTCCAATCAAATCTTCATTAAGTGTTATTATAACTGATCCAAAGGATGATGCTTCCATTGATCGCATACCCCATTTTGTCTTCAGAAAACAGAACACATAATTTGGTGATATTTTATCCATATCAATTACAAGCCTTAATGCATGTTCTGAGATAGCAATACCAGATAAATCATCTCCTACTATAATTGTATTCCCAACTGTACCAGATCTTGAAATTAAAATGTCATATTTGTTTACCAACATTTCATTTAATCCTGGAGTGTTTTTACTAACCATTTTACATTTTCGTTTGGGGTTATATAGCATCATTTCAGAAGAAGACAGAAAAGGTATTCCATTTTTCACATACATCCTTTTTCCTCTACCGCCAACAAAAATAGATTTACTTGTGGTTTTTATTTTTTCGTAATTTAAGGTATCTAATTGATCATTTTTTAAACTTTTCCAAAGTATATTATACTGTGAGTCAAGTCTTTTATGAAATTCAGCCAGATTTGATGATTTGATTTTGTTGTACTGAAAGCCTAAAGTTGTATCTGATATTCCAATTTTTGTTTCAAAGAATTGCACCGCTTCCTTTAAAATTCTATTTGCTTCCGCCTTCAATAATGATGCATTTTCAATTAAATCGTGAATTAACTTTTGTTTCAATTCTGGAAAGATAGGTACAGGTAAATTAAGAAGATGTTGTGGTTCAATATGTTGGATAACTGCTCCATATGTGCCTTGTGTTAATAAACTATAGCCGTATTTTGAACTCAAAAATGAATACAAGAATCCTGAGTAAATATCTTTGGTTGGCACTATTCTCATAATATGTTGAGATGCTGCTACATTTACAAAATCTTCATTTGTATAAACAGTATTTCCAATAGTTCCAGAACAAGAAACTAACGTCCATGATTTTTTTAATAATAATTTTGAAATATTTTTAGAAAGTCGTTTCGATATGTACTTTAATTCACCCAGTTCAGATTTTACCATATCTGAACTGCCTATAAAGGGAACGCCTTTATTTGGGTCCGCTACATAATATCTCTTAAATCTTGCACCATTAAAAATATTTTCTGTAATATCAACTAAGTATTTAATACTATATGGGCATTTACCAATTTTCAGTTTAGTCACCCTCCCCTCACTTAGATGGAAAGATGCATCAATTCTTAGATCGCTCTGTGAAAACCATTCTTTTTTTATTTTAATTACTTTCATTATACCTTCTTCTTAATTAATTACTCTCCAATTCCCTTCCTTAAATATAGGCTCCAGATAGCTGATACTCTCGGGATACCCTTCGCTGAAGGTGACACCCAAAAATAGATTGGCCCTGCTCAGTCCTACATAAATAAATTTGTTGATCAGATCCTGCTCGCCATCTTGTAGTTGATCCAGATCAAGAAAAAATACTGCCCCAAACTCAAGTCCTTTGATATACTCTATACTGAATATCCTGACATGCTCTTGATCACCCAATATCTTTCCCTGCACACAAGCTGATATACCGATTCCAGATTCTTCCAGCGCACTATAATTTCTCAGCAGATTAGCTATGCGCAGTACCTCAGTATCATTTTTGACAAAAAGAGCTACCGTTGGAAAACTTGTCCCGTATAGATTGTGTATCTCCATGATTCTGTCTACCACCCATCCGAGTTTATCATCGTCTTCATCACTGATATACGCCAATGGTTCAGGATCTCTGCCATCTTCTTCATGAAATGGCTTGAACCTCGCAGGCATATCCAGCATGTGTTCATAGATACTAGATGCTATTTTAAGCAACTTGGCAGTTTGTCGATAAGCTACCACCAGATCCTTCACTTCGGCTTGTGGGTATATTTTTTGATAATCAGCCCATGAATGAATGCCTTTGTTTGTCATACGTTGCATCAAGTCACCTGATAGCGTTACAGAATCGAAAAGTGGATGAGAAAGTGTACTCATTACTGCCAATTCCCAGATAGAAAAATCTGTGGCTTCATCGATGGCGACCACAGCTTTGGCATTTTCCCTATAGGTAGCTAAATACAGATGATCGCTATCATTATAATACTTTTTATTACTAGCATGTAAGGCTCTGCAAATATCAAAGATCACACACAGTAACAGATCAGCTTCCTGATGATGGATACTATCCCTAGAAATCGCTTCATTACACGCCACAAAGCCTTTGTTGGTTAATAATCGGCCATTTTCTTTGAGTTTTGTTCTTCTGAAACTTTTATACAGTTTAGGTATCTCATTCAGATAGTTGTACTCTGATCCTCTACCAATAAGCTCAAAATATTTTTTAAAATACAGCTGTATGCCTAGCAAAGGCAATTTTTCTTCTTTGACCAGCCCACTTATCTTGTCATACAATACCTTATTCTTATCTGACAATTTATTGTTGGTAGCATCAATACTTCGGATAGCAAGGCTTCGCAATATATTTTTTAATCTGGCATTTATCAAGCGTCGCTGATCGATGGTGCCTTCCGGGTTTAACTCATTTTCTATTTCATCATCATCTTCACCATCAGGTTCGGCTTCATTTCCAGCATTGCCATTGTCATTTAATACCCATCTCTTAATCAACTCATTCAATTCGGGATTGCGTTCAATATTGACTTGAAGCAAAGCAGCATCATTATTGAGTTGGTCCCGAATTTCCTTATTAAGGGTATTAAAAAAATCTAAAAATGTATTTCTGAAATTACTGTAAAATAAAATCCAGTCACTATGTTTCTCCAGTTTTAATGCAAATTTTGATGCATCCTGCATTTTATTTACTTCATTGGCAAGTAGTCTTCTTTTAGTTTCTGCAGCCATATTATCCAATGGATTTCTAAGTTTTCTTACTATATCTTCATTATGTATTCGGGAGACTTTATCTCTTTGTGCATCATTGATGTGTTTCAGAAACAGTTTTTTAACAGTAAGATAAGTATCAGCACTTGGATGGAAATACGAAACCCAATTCTTTATGATAAAAGGTTTTTTAGTGTCTGTATTGATCAAACCAGTTTCTCTCAAAAGTACGGGCCTTAAATTATCCCACGTTCTAACTCTGCTTTTATCAGCATCCAGACCTTCAGCGATCATTGCATTAGCAAGATAATCTCGCAGTAAATCAGTAGGACTAAAAAATATCCAGCTCTTTTTTTGATCAAACAAGATGTCTGTTTTTTCTTTAGACAGTTCACCCGTTTTTTCCAGAATAGTGGGAGAAGTTAAATATGTGATCCGTTGTATAAGGGACGTGGTTTTTCCTGTACCAGGACCACCATTGATAATCAATGGTCCGTCAAACACTTTTGATCTTTTTATATCCTCCTGATAGTCATCCAGATGGGGATTATCCCTTAAAGCTACTTCCTGTGCGATATATTTGGTAATTCTCGACTTTAACTCACTGATCTCAGCCTCATTTTGAGCTAACTCTTCTATAAGCTTTTTAGCATCTTCTGTAAAGTCTTCTTCTTTTTCAAGGATTAATGCTTCGAGTTCATCATGTCTACGTTCGAGTTGTTTTAGTTCTTCCAGTTTTTTATACAATGAACTAAAAGTAAAGTCCTTCTCCTGCCCTTCCGTTTGTATCAGTCCGTTTAAAGCATCACCCCCAAAATCATTGACTCCAGTGTATTGACTATACGTATCCACCGCGAGTTCAACATCCCCTTTAGGTGCTTTATAGATCCTTTTACCTAGACCCTTTTTCAAATTCAAACCAAGCTCTGAATCTCTGAAAACGGTATTACTTGGTGAATATAAAACATCACCGCCAGTGGAAACCGTTCCGATAGGATTCCCATGTACATCTCTCACATAAACAAAATTATTCGACTTAGGGTGTCTCAAGATCCATTTCGAAAATTCCCGACTGTTCAAGGAGCCTCTGGCATAGCCGATGCTTTCTTCAAGGACTTTGATATCTTTTTCTATCTGGATATGACCTAAGATTAATTCTGCTACTTTTATTTGGTTTGTGTTGTTGCTATTTATCTGAAAATTATCATTATTTGTCTCAATGATCTCATGATTTTGAGTAATGTTATTAAGTTCATCAATATAGTTGTCTTTAGTAGTTTGTGCTATCTCAGTTTCCCTTTCCACTTCATTGACAATTGTTTTTTCATCATCATTTACTTGTGTTACTATATCTTCCTGATGGGTATCTTCCTTTTTAGTGTTTGAATTTTTGAACTCTTTTATAATTAGTGAATACATTTCTGACGTTAACATTGAAGTAGGTTTGTTTTCTACTGTATATCCATTAGATGCAAGGAAACCAACTATTACCCCGAGCCCGATATTGAGTTCCTTAGCTACTATTACTAATCTATAGTTCATTTTTGCTGATGAGTTTAAAGTTAACTACTTCATTAATATTAAAATGTCAATCCTTTTAAAAATTTATGATAAGCTTCCGTAATTTTAGGCAAATCATCATCCAGTTTTTTGACTTTTTCTTTTCTGGATTTTACTTGTACCTCATTGCCATCTTTTTTCTTGACCAGATATTGTGTCTCTACATCAAATAACAATTCTGCACCATCCTCATCTCTCAGGAATATTGGATTTCCACGTCTGTCTTTTCCAAGCTTTTCAGCAATAGCCATAAATACATCATAGTCTTCACTACCATCCTGAGCCAATTGTCTTTCCAGTTCCGTTTTCTTTTGCAGAAACAATAAACTAGCTTGTACGCCTACTTGTGGAAGAAATGCTTCCACTGCAAGATCTACAGAAGCTAGAATTTTAAACTTATCAAGAATCCATTCTCGTACGGGTAAAGTATTGGGATTTCCCAAAATACCATCAGGTAAGACAATAGCCATTTTTCCGCCATCTTTCAGAAAATTATAGCATGTTTCAATAAATAATACTTCCGGTGCGTCACTGTACTTAGATAGAAAATATCTTGAAGCAATTTCCTTTTCTACCTTTACCTTAGCTCCAAAAGGTGGATTAGTAAATATCATGTCAAATTTACCTCTGGCATCAGAACCATAATTAAATTCTATATCTTTTTTGACTTTTAGACTGTTACTTATTGCCTCATTTATTTTTACAATTTCTTCTGGATGATCCCACATCGGATAGGCTAGAGAATTGACATGGAAGATATTGGCATGACCATCACCAGCCATAACCATGTTCATCCTGGCAGCTTTCTTTAAGTCAGGATCAAAATCAAATCCAAATATACTGGACTCAGCATATTTACGCACCCTTTCATTGACTTCTATGGAATTATATTTATCTACCAATAAAGGCCCTTCAAGGTCAGGAAATATGTCTTTGGCTATTTGTTTCCTCACATGATCCAGTACCATCACCACAAAACCACCTGAACCAACCGCTATATCCAGCACTCGGTCATTTTCTGTGGGATTCAGGATTTCGACCATAGATCGAACAATGTTTCTGGGAGTAAAGAACTGACCAGCCTCTTGTTTTAATGTATTGCTCACAATCGTTTCATAAGCCATTCCCTTGACATCCACAGTAGCATCCATCAAAGAATACTTGGCCAATGCACCTGCTATAAATGACAAACCTTTATCGGTAAGTCCGATGGCTTCATTACCATCAAATACTTCAGAAAATATTTCATCACCTTTGAGTTCTTCAAATAACCCTTTGATTCTGTCAGCAACTGCCTTTCTACCTTCAGGGGTATTCTGCTCCTTAACACCGACCCAAAACTTACGTCTATAACTTTCACCTTTTTCAGCACAGATAAATCGCCGTTTTTCATCATACAGCTTACAGAAAATTAAATTGAGCAGCTGCCAGAATGCATCTTTTTTACGGCCTTCATTACCATAAATATAATCATGAGATCTTTTAAAAACCCTAATCAAAG
>DAOLFJ010000231.1:0-7546 GCA_035326365.1 Saprospiraceae bacterium
AGTCAGGTTCATAAGACATTGATTATAAAGCAATAAAAATTTAAACATACTCTAAGATAGTTATCCATTTCAACCACGGATGTATATCCGGTGTTACTAATATTTAACCCCTTCGGGGTTATAGTTTAATATTTAAAATCCTTTTTATATTATTGCTAGAATGTTGAAACGAAGTACTTTACTAACAATTAGGTGAAGTACTTCGTTTTGTTTTATTGAATGCGCATGGCAACATTTAATAGTATCCCTTTTTACAATTTTGGGTCAATCCGAAATTAAGTTACATGAAAGAAAAAGAAAAAATAGCACTAAGTCAAGATATATGTCTTTTATTTAATATTTTTGCCCTTCAATATTAAATTAAAAAGATGAATCATTTAGTCGCACCTTCAGTATTGGCAGCTGATTTCGGTAATCTTGTATCACAAATCCAACTAATAAATAGTACAGAAGCAGACTGGTTGCATGTAGATGTGATGGATGGTAACTTTGTACCAAATATATCTTTCGGACCTGATATAATAAAGGTAATGCATCAAAACTCCCAAAAGCCGCTTGATGTTCATCTTATGATTACAAATCCTGAACAATATATCGACATATATAGAGAAGCTGGAGCGACCAATATTTCATTTCATCTAGAAGCTACTCATCATGCTCACCGTCTCATACAACAAATCAAAGCAACAGGAGCAAAAGCTGGCATCGCCATAAATCCATCTACATCTGTGTCTTTATTAGATGATATTATAGAAGATTTGGATTTAGTTATTCTAATGTCTGTTAATCCTGGTTTTGGAGGACAGAAGTTCATATATCGGACATTGGCAAAAATTGAGGCTCTAAAGAATATGATTATCACAAGGAATACCAAAACATTGATCGAAATAGATGGTGGCGTCGGCCTTCAAAATGCAGAGTCTATTTTGCAGGCAGGAGCTGATGTACTCGTTGCAGGTAATAGTGTATTCAAAGCTGAAAATCCGTCATTGGCAGTCCACGCTTTAAAGAATTTAGGTATCAAAGGGCTTTATGCTTAATGCTGAAGCTAAAGAAAGAATAGCCACTTGATGTTTTTGGGGTTCAAAGAATAATGTCATAAAAGATAATAATATATAATGACTTACGTTTACTTTGTTTAGTTTAGAAATCATATGAAGAACAAACTTTTTACGATATTTATATTTTTGATGGTTCTTGGACATACTTTTGGACAAGGCGGTGTGGTGTTTGGAGTAATTCGAGACATAGATACGGGTGCAGGGATCGATTTTGTAACTGTTTTTGTAGACGGTACGTCAGTATCAGCAGAGTCAGATATCAATGGACAATATAGGATAGAAGTAGCGGAAAACCAAAGAGCAACTATAAAGTTTTCTAGGTTGGGATATACAGATCTTTCCATTCAAGTAGAAGCTATGAAGTCTGGACAGAAAAGAAATATCAACGTCAAGATGGTACCCAAGTCTACGGAATTAGAAATCGTAGTAAGAGCGGGTAAGATAGAAGATGTAGGTATGGTAAGAGAAGAAGTCACTGAGCTAAAAATCCTTCCGACTGCGTCAGGTAATTTTGAAAGTATATTACCACACATAGCTCTAGGTGTAAATGCAGGTTCTGGTGGTGAACTCACGTCACAATACAATGTAAGAGGTGGAAATTACGATGAAAATTTAATTTATGTCAATGATTTTGAAATATTTAGGCCCCAACTAATTAGAAGTGGTCAGCAAGAAGGTCTTAGCTTTCCAAACATCGACCTAATCCGTGACTTAGAGTTTTCTTCTGGTGGATTTGAAAGCAAGTATGGGGACAAAATGTCATCCGTACTAGATATAAGATATAAAAGACCTGAAGAATTACGTGGTAGTGTGACCGCAAGTTTGCTTGGTGCTTCTGCGCATATTGAAGGCAGTAAGCGATTAGGTCCAAACGCGTATAACAAATTTAGATATCTCATTGGTGCAAGGTACAAAACCAATGCTTATTTGCTAGGCAGTTCAGATGTTAAAGGAGAGTATGTCCCCACATTTGTAGATATCCAAGCATATTTAAGCTATGAATTAAGTAAAGAGTTTCAGCTTGGTTTTATATCAAATTATAATGGTAGTCACTATAATTTCCAACCGTTATCAGGCAGAAGTAAAAAAGGTACGATTGATTTTCAATTAGAACTAAATACCGTATTTGAAGGTCAAGAAAGTGATGATTTTGAATATGGTATGAGTGGCTTATCATTGACTTATGTACCAGAAAGAAAAAAGAATCCAATGTTTATGAAATTACTTGCATCGTCATATAGAGCAAGTGAAGAAGAGAAATTTGATATCCTTGGTTATTATAGACTATCACAGATTGAGACTGCCCTCGGTGAGAATACTGGACAAGAAATCGCCGTATTAGGGACAGGTACTCAGCATGTCTACGCAAGAAATTATTTGTATAATACCATTCATAATATCGAATATAAAGGTGGCGTCGAATTACAAAATGAATTGGATAAAAATAAAATTCATTTTTTGCAATGGGGCATCAAATATCAATCAGAAACTTTTGATGATGTCTTAAGTGAATGGGAACGTATCGATTCTGCTGGCTATTCTCTACCATATTCATCCACTGATGTATTACTCTCTAAAGTATTAAAGTCTACCAACCTTTTTAAAAACGATAGATTCCAAGCTTATATCCAAGATGGATTTACCATCAAAAATGACAAAAATGAATTTAAATTTTCAATCGGAACAAGAGCAACATATCGGACATTAAATGATGAGTTTTTTGTCAGTCCTAGGGCACAGATTTTGTATAAGCCATTACAATGGAAACAAGATATCTCATTCAAGCTAGCAGGAGGTTATTACAATCAAGTACCTCTGTACAGAGAAATGCGTCGACCTGATGGAACCACCAATACAGATCTCAAGTCACAGAAATCAATACATATCGTAGGTGGTGTGTCCTATGATTTTACATGGGAGCGCATCAGTAATAGACCTTTCCGTATTATTTCAGAAGTTTATTACAAAAAGCTAACAGATATGGTCTCCTACGAACTAGACAATGTTAGAATACGATATGCTGGTGAAAATAATTCTACTGGCTATATTATGGGATGGGACTTCAGGATCAATGGAGAGTTTGTACCTGGAGCTGAGTCGTGGATTAATTTATCGTTTCTAAGAGCACGTGAAAGTCTAAATGGTGTCAATCATTTAAGGTTTGAAGAAATAGATTCGGTGAGAACAGAAGTCATCGTAAAAGATGTGCCAAGACCGACGGATCAGTTGATGACACTTAATATGTTTTTCCAAGATTATTTACCTAGAAACGAGAATGTCAAAGTCAACTTGAACTTTTCGGTAGGTACCGGGCTACCTTATGGTCCAAGAGAAAACAACATTGAGTTTAGAAATTTTTTCAGACTTAAGCCTTATCATCGTATCGATATAGGATTTTCTGTGCAGCTTTGGAAAGCAGAATGGATTAAAAGAAAGCCAAATCACCCATTACGTTTTTCACAAAATAGTTGGATAAGTTTAGAGGCTTTTAATTTATTACAGATATCAAATCAAGCTTCTGTAAATTGGGTTAAAACATTGACTAATGAAGAATATGCTTTGCCAAATAATCTCACAGGAAGAAGGATTAATTTAAGGTTGAGGGTAGATTTTTAGAAATTTCCTGTTTGCATAAAAAATGCACTTTTTTATATTTTAATAATTATTAGTTCTAAATCAAAACATAACACTTTTATTACTATTTGCCTTGAGCCGGCAAGGCTTTCACTTTTTTTCTTCAGCAAAAAAAAGTAAACAAAAAATGCCGCCGCTGTTTTGTCTTCTTAACGCTTAAAAGTCAACTTCCCGACGGAAACAAAAAAAACTCGCCTTTGAGATTCTTACATTGATTTACTTATTCAATTATTCAAGATTTATTCCTTGACTTTATATTGTTTTGGCTCAAACAGTTTTTTGCCTATTCCGTCTCCAGTGACTTTTAAACTAAAGACAAAAAGGCGGTGAAATTACGTCTAAAGAATATATGTTAACCTAATTAAAATATTACTTCAATTTTGTTCAATTTGTTGTACATATAAATATTATTTCCGATTGTACTTTTTCCGTAATTATTATAACTTTGCAATTTAATCATTGTAAAATTTATATACGGTGCAATCTCTTCTTAGATCTATCTTACTGTCTCTATTATTTTTTTATAGTTGTTTAGCAATTGCCCAACCATGGTTACCCCAACAAGACGAACAGTCCAAGCCTTTAAATTTTTTTGATATCCAGAAGTCTTTTAATGCATACTGGAAAGATCGACAAATAGAAAAAGGAAAAGGATGGAAGCAATTTAAGAGATGGGAACACTATTGGGAAAAAAGAGTAGACAAGTTTGGCAATTTTCCACCATCTGGTATCATCTTGGAAGAAATTCAAAAATATAAAAAAGTACATAAAAAAAGTGGTAACCGTGTACTCACTGCCAATTGGACAAGTAGTGGACCGAGTACATCTTCAGGTGGATATGCTGGCATAGGTAGGATAAATAGTATTGGATTTCATCCATCAAATACAGATATTGTCTATGCAGGAGCTGCGGGCGGAGGATTGTGGAAAACTATCAATGGTGGAACTTCTTGGTTTACAAATACTGATGATTTAGCAGTTTTGGGTGTGTCAGGTATTGTTGTGCATCCCACCAATCCGAATATTGTGTATATTGCTACAGGTGATGGAGATGGTGGTGATAATTACTCAGTAGGCGTCATGAAGTCTATTGATGGAGGAGCTACTTTCGCAAATACTGGTTTAAATTGGGGTGTTGCCAATAATAGACTGATCAGGAGAATGATTATTGATCCCGATAATTCAGATGCATTACTAGTAGCTACTTCCAATGGTATTTATCGTACAGTCAATGGTGGCGTTGATTGGGTACAAGAACAAAGTGGCAATTTTTATGATATTGAAGCAAAACCTACAGGTTCATCTAATACTTTTTATGCATCTTCTGGATCAAGTGTGTTTAGGTCCACAAATAATGGTGATACTTGGACCAGCATTTATACGGTGTCCAACAGTAATAGATTATCTATAGCGACAACAGCTGCAAATGCTGATTATGTGTACGTGTTAAGTTCATCAGCTAGCAGCAATGGCTTTAACGGAGTATATAGATCTACAAATTCAGGCAATAGTTTTGCTCAAATGTCTAATACACCCAATTTGCTCGGATGGTCATCAAATGGCTCAGATGGCGGTGGACAAGGATGGTACGACCTAGCATTTACAGCTGATCCTGCCAATGCAGAAACGGTATATGTCGGTGGCGTTAATACTTGGAAATCTACTAATGGTGGAACTAGTTGGAGTATCAAAACACATTGGGCTGGTGCACCTGGCGTACAAACAGTCCATGCAGACAAACATGTCTTGGAATGGCAAAATTCTGTCCTTTGGGAAGGTAATGATGGCGGATTATATAAATCTGCTAATGGAGGTAATACTTGGAACCACATGTCAAATGGCATGGTCATCAGTCAAATGTATAAACTTGGTGTCTCCCAGACGGATACAAAAGTAATAGCTGGGTTGCAAGACAATGGTACAAAATTAATGGATAATAATGGAAACTGGACAGATGAAATTGGTGGTGATGGTATGGAATGTGCCATCAATAGTGTCAATTCAAACATCATGTACGGTTCACTTTATTTTGGAGAAATTAATAGATCTACCAATGGAGGAAGTTCATGGACAGACATCCAAAATAATATAACTGGTCAGCCTGAAGGTGCATGGGTTACGCCGTATGTATTAGATCCTACGACACCCACTACCATTTATGCAGGTTTCGAAAATGTTTATAAATCAACAAATCAAGGAAATGATTGGACTACGATAGGTTCGGGTATTGGAGCTTATAACAAAGAACTTCTCAAAGTTTCTAAATCAAATAGTAATTATATTTATACAGGTAGGTACAATAATATAAGAAAAACCACGAATGGCGGTTCATCATGGACTTCTCTGAGTCCACCTGGGGCAAATTTGGCGATGATAGAAATTCATCCTACAGATCCTGAAATCATATGGGCTGTACTCCAAAACTACTCATCTGGACAAAAAGTATATAAATCCATCAATGGGGGTACTACATGGACCAACATAAGCGGTTCACTGCCCAATCTACCCGTAAATTGTATCATTTACCAAGAAGACACGCCTGACGGATTGTATATTGGTATGGATGCAGGAATATTTTACAAAGATGATACGATGGCAGATTGGGAATTATTTTCTGACGGGTTGCCAAATGTAGAGATAACGGAATTAGATATTAACTATAATAATAATTTTATTTATGCGTCTACTTATGGTAGAGGAATATGGAAATCAGAATTAGTGGATAATCTTCCTTCATGTTTTCCTCCTGTAAATGTTAATGTAAGTGAATTAACAACTTCTTCTGCTAAACTAAATTGGAGTAATCCGTCCATACCACCAAGTTCTTATGAATATGCTGTCACACTGAATCCTCAGACACCACAAAATGGTAACTTCATTAGCGCACCACCATATATAGCCACAAACTTGCAAAGTGCGACATTTTATTATTTTCATGTAAGAAGCGTTTGTGGAAATAATGAATATTCTAATTGGGTGACGGTCGGACCTATTAAGACATTGCCTAAATGTGATGACAATTTTTATGATTCTGGTGATATCAATGAGAATTATGGTGATAATGAAGACATTACGGTGACCATATGTCCAGAAGATCCAGCATTTGCTGTGCAATTAGAATTTACGGAATTTAATATCGAAACAGATTGGGATGCATTGTACGTATATGATGGTAATAGTACTTCATCTCCACAGATATCTAGCGGTAATCCTCAGACACAGGCTGGATTTCCTGCGGGAGGGTACTATGGCACAACTTCGCCTGGCATAGTAACATCTTCTTATGCATCAGGATGTCTGACAGTTAGATTTTTAAGTGATGTGTCCGTTACAGAACTTGGATGGTCTGCCAAAATAAATTGTTTGCCTCAATGTGGATTTAAAGTATTTAATACGAATGATAGAGGAATAGGGTCGTTGAGAAAAGAGATAGAATGTGCAGTAGATGGTCAAGATATCACATTTTTTCCTGATGTTTTTGGTCAAACCATCTTTTTGACCACAGGTCCCATTCTTATTGACAAAAATATCAATATCCATATAACGGCAGGAAATGAAATTACCCTCCGCACATCAAATGTGGGACCTATTTTTGACGTTTTGCAGGGTAAACAACTCTCTTTAAAAAACATGACCATCTATGGTGGTAATAATGCCAACGGGAGTGCATTAATTAATTCGGGCAATTTGACCTTAGACAATGTCATTATTTACCAGAATCAAGGAAATCCGAATTTGAATAGCTCCATTCTTAATCAGAACGGCGGTACCCTTAATGTCCTGAATAATACACAAGGCAAAAAGGAATAATCCTTATTAGAGTCAACTAAAATAATCAAAAAGTAGGAACA
>DAOLFJ010000232.1:0-7528 GCA_035326365.1 Saprospiraceae bacterium
ACTAAAGATGAAGTACCATTATTCGCTAATCTTGCCAAAGCTCTTGCATCTGATCGCATCATCCATCCTGATGTGGCAATATCCATCGGTTTGAAATTATTTTTACCATCACCTTCAATTACAAGACCAAATCCAGCATCCATTCTGCCAATACCCAATTCGCTGCCATAATTATTGCCTACAAGTACGATATCCATATTGCCATCACCATCCAAATCATCGATTATTGTTCCTTTAGTGGGCGCAATTTGCGCTAAAGCCGGAAGCGATTTTAATTCAAATTTTCCATTACCAAGATTAATTAGAATGGCGGTATTTAAATAGTTTACTTGAGAAATTAAAGCATCTTTTTGCATGGATTTAGTAATGATACTATCAATCGGTGCATTGGCCATTTGATGGTAAAAAACAAAACTTTTTCTGATACCATTTAACTCTTTTATTAGATCTCCCTTCACATGATAAGGCGTTTCCACTAATTGGTCATTTTTATCCTTAAAAAATACGGTAGGTATAAAATCATAAGACCCATTATTGTCAAAATCCTTGCTGTAAATTTTTGTTGGGCATTCTGCTGTCGCTTTTACAAGAGAATTGGTACCATAATTACCAAGTACATAGTCGATGTCACCATCATTGTCAAGATCTGCGCCATTGATACTATTCCAAAAACCAGCAGAAGCAGAAAGGCCATGATCTTCCCATTGGGTCAATTTTCCATTGATATTTTTATAAAAAGTAAGGTCAAACCATTCGCCAACGACGATCAAATCTTGCCACGCATCACCATCAAAATCTGTAAACAATGCATCAGACACCATACCAAGCTTACCATTAAAAATATTGGTATCTAAACGGAATATTATATTGCCTTTTTTAGATTCATTAACTAATAAAAAGCTTTGTTCTGGTTTTGGAAATTCCGCTGTTACAAAACGACCTCCGACAAACAAATCAATATCTCCATCTTGATCAAAATCACAAGCTTTGACACAAGCTGTGTTTATATTTGGGATGGGAAGTAAATGTGATGCATCCGTAAATTTACCATTCTCATTAATCAGAAAAATATCTTTGAGTCTTGGGTTGTCCTTGCTAAATTCATTGGATCCACAGCCGATATACAAGTCGTCATCGCCATCATTGTCCGCATCAAAAAATAATGGTGCCAATTCTTCTTTTTCTATATCTGATTGAAATTCAATTCCAGGAAGATATTGTCCATTTTGTGAGAGATAGAGTTTGCCTTTTCGCATCGCTGACCCTGTAATGTAGTAGTCGTCAGAGCCATCACCATTGAGGTCAGACACTGCAATACCTGGGCCAAGGTTGGAATATTTTTTATATAACAATGGATCAAAATTATAGTCAATATAATCTACTTCAGAAAAAGTATCAGGTCGAATGGTTGAATTTTGTACTAAAAGTGGTGCTAAATTGGATTGTTCGTTCGTTTTGGTTTGATTAGGTTTTGCATCTTTTTGATAAATGGTTATTGTTTGATTGGTACGAATACCTTTCATGATGGAAATAGATTTGTCAGGCCACGATATCTCTACATCTACCAAAGAATCGCTACCAAGACCAAGGAAAATAGTAGGTGAATGTGAAGACAAATATCCGCGAGAAAGTGTGTGTTCGTACGTGCTTTTTACATTGGAATTTAAGTATTTTATATGGGTGCCAATGGCATCTAAATTTGGTTTTTGTCCTACAAGTTTTATTTTTAAATATTGGTTAGATTCATTGAGTTTGGTATTGTTTTGATAGACATGCGCTATGTCATTGATATTATTGACTATATAATCCAAATCGCCATCATTATCTAGGTCGCCATATGCAGCACCATTAGAAAATGTGGTGGTATGAATGCCCCAATCGCTACTGACATTGGCAAAACTCATATTCTGCTTATTCCTGAATGCATAGTTTTTGAGTTTTACTTCTGGGATTTTTTTCAGCATTTCTGTCTTTGCTATGAATGCCATATTTTCCGACTGATAATCCATAAAATCTTTATCTGTGATATCTTTGGGAAAACCATTGGTGATGATAATATCTCTCCAACCATCTCCATCAAAATCAGCCACCAAAGGTGTCCATGACCAATCTGTAGCTTCGATACCGGCTGAAAGAGCAATCTCACTAAACACGGGATGACCATATTCAGGCACAAAACCACGGTTGAGTTGCAATACATTTCTGACAAACTGATGCGTATATTGGAAAGATGCATTATTGAGATAATTGGTGTAATTGTTGGCGCCCATCATCGTTTTTTTACGGAAATTGCTCTCAGGAAGCATGTCCAAAGCAATGATATCATCTAATCCATCATTATTCACGTCGGCAATGTCTAGACCCATGGCGGAGTAACAAGTATGATTGAGATAATCATTAATTTTATTGGTAAAAGTACCGTTTTGGTTGTTGATATATAGAAGGTCATTAGACAAAAAATCATTGGTAATATAGATATCTTTCCAACCATCTTGATTGATATCACAAATATTAACACCAAGGCTAAAACCTTCGAGTATGATGCCAGCAGATTCTGATACATCTGTAAAAAATGGATGTCCTTTTTCAGTATCAAAATCATTTCTATACAATCTGTCTCTCTTGGGTGATCTAGGATCATTTTTGGCTAATTTGTAGGTAGCAATGTCATTCTTGGTTTTTGTTTTATTGTTGATGATAAACAAGTCCAGGTCTTGGTCATTGTCATAATCAAAAAACACGGCATTGGTACTATAGCTAGTATCTGCAATGCCATAATCAAGTGCCATTTCATCAAATTTCACTTGATCGCCTTGACTTTTATTGATGTACAAAAGATTGGTTCGAAGTGTTTTGTTTTGGTGAAAAGTAGCTGTCACATATATGTCGGGTCTGCCATCTTGATTGATATCTACTATAGCTACGCCGCTTGACCACCTACCATTACCAGAGACGCCACTTTCATCTGTGACATCCTTAAATTTCATATCACCTTGGTTGATGTACAGTCGATTGGACACCATATTTCCAGTAAAAAAAACATCTTCCAAACCATCTCCATTAAAATCGGCAATAGCTACGCCACCACCATTGTAGATGTATTCATTTTCTAGAATATTGACGCTGTCCGACTCGATAATCGTGTTATTAAATTCGATATTGGTGTCTTTATGATCTAGGAGTGTGAAGTGTTCTTCCCTTGCATTTTTACATGAAAAAGTACAAAACACCATTATTGAAATCCAACCAATGATATATTTTGAGATCGTCATTTTTTGTTAATTTTAAAAAACTGAACTGATGCATTATTCCTGGCTACAATCAAGATATTATCTATCATTGCAGCATCTCTTACTTCACCTTTTACTTTCAAACCAGAAGCAATGTGATTGATATATTGGAATTTACCTTTGCCATCACCTTTGAAATATCCACCATTAAAACCGTCTAATCTGCCCATTTCTGGTTTTAATTTATAGAAGTTTCCACCTAAAAATATATCCATATGACCATCAATGTCAAAATCTGCTACTTCGATAGCAAAAACAGGTGACATTTGAGCTTCAGCGGGCATGGCTTCAAGGCGGAATATGTTGCTTTCATTCCACAATATAGATGTGCTAAAATTGTCAGCAAATAATTGGGTTGATGTTGCTAGTTTGTCTTCTGGTATAAGGTCTTTAACTTGTTTTTTGGCATATTCTGTGTACTTGAGATTTTTTTTCTTTATGAATGGCAATAAGGCCGATAAGTCAGCTTTTGATGCAAAAGGAAAGGGTTTTTCATCTTCGTAAGCATACCATTCCAAGACCGATTCTGTTTTTTTATTATTATCAAAATCGCCTACATAACAAGCTAGTTTGCGCTCGGGACTTGCTTTTATCTTCATATTGTGTCCCCAATTACCAATGATATAATCAGTATCTCCATCTCCATCAAGATCGGCTCCTTTTATAACATTCCACCATCCATTACTATTCGGGATTGCGCCTTGTTTTTGGAGCATTTGTCCATCTTTTCCAGCCAAAACTGTGATAGGCATCCATTCACCAACTACAAGTAAATCAGCCCATTTGTCTTGGTTGATATCAGCCCAAGCGGCACTTGTCACCATACCTACAGGACCTGAATCTTCTGAAGTTATGTCGTTATATGTTTGATTGTCATTACGAAAAAGCCAACTTCTTGGTATATTGCCATAAGCACCTGGTACCGCTCTGCCACCGATAAAAAGATCCATATCATTATCTTTGTCCATATCAAAAGGTGCGATACAACCCACAAATCCTGTCACACTAGGTCCTAGCAAATCCCTTTTAAAATTGCCCTTGCCATCATTCAGATAAAAATAAGAAGCAAAACCCATTAAACCATCTTGGTATTCATTCCCACCAACACCAACGAGAAGGTCTAAGTCATTATCTTGATCGTAATCAAAAAATGCACCTGCAACTTTGTCATTGCCAGGATCATTTACAAAATCTGGTACGTCTTTTTTCATGAATTTTCCATTATTATTGATGAATAATTCATTGGGTTGACCTTTTGCCCCTAGAATGATAAAATCTTTTTGGCCATTTTTATCTATATCACCAACCACTATTTTGGGTCCTTCATTGGACAGTTGGTGTGGCATGAGTCTTTCATGGTCAAAATCATTATATTGGTTTTCTATATGGAATATCTGGTCGGCAAAAATTTCTTCAAAAATTGGTGTTTGATTTAAAGTAGATGCAATTGCTTTTGAAGCATAGGTATCGTAATTGATTTTTATTTTTTGGTTGATCGATGGAATGTTGGTTATGATTTGATTTTTTGCATCAGGCCAAACCACCACAATAGAGTCAATTTTACTTTTTTGTCCCAATCCGAATATCAAAGTATTGTCCACTGAGCTTTGAAATCCACGAGATAGCATACATTCGCTTTTTTGTATTAAATCTCCTGCATAGACCGTGACTTGAGCCCCAATACCCAGTTTGTTATTATCATTTCCGATAAGGTCAATGCTTACGAAGTTATTTTTTTTAATTTCATTTCTATAGACAAAAGCTTCCATATTGAGGTTATTGACCACAAGGTCGTAATCGCCGTCATTATCTAAATCGCCATAAGCTGATCCATTGCTAAAACTTGGTTCTGCTAAACCTAAGTTTTGCGATTGATTCTCGAATTTTAAACTATTTTGGTTGATAAAAGCATAGTTTGATTGCTTGTTTTGGGGTAATAATTCTACAAAGTCGCGGAAATCAGATCTTTTGGTTTTTTCTACGATTTTTTTGATGGCTTCTTTATCTGATAAAAAATCAACAAAATCTCTATCTGTGATATCATGATAAATGCCATTGGATACAAAAATGTCTTTTAATCCATCATTGTCCATATCAAAAATCAAAGCGCCCCAACTCCAATCAGTGCTTGCCACATCGCTATAAAATGCAGTTTCTTTGAATGTTCCATCACCGTTGTTTACAAGAAGACAGTTTTGAATATATTGAAAAAAATAACTGTTTTTTGATTTGAGTTCGTCTAGATAATATTCTTCCATCATTACAGCAGACTTTAATCTTTTGTTGGAAGTAGGTAGCATATCTGTAGTGAAAATATCCATGTGACCATCATTGTTGATATCAGCAATATCAGCGCCCATACTATTGGCAGAAACATACGTCATTCTTTCAGGGAGTGACTCATTAAAAGTTCCATTTTTTTGGTTGATATAAAGATAATCTCTTTCCCAAAAGTCATTAGAAATAAAAATATCTGGATAAAAATCATTGTTCACATCAGCTACAGACACTCCTAAGCCAAAACCAGACTCACCTGAAAATAGTCCAGCTTGCTGTGTCAAATCTGTGAATCTACCATCATCATTTCTGTACAATCTATCTCCACCCGGTGTACCAAAAACCATCCTTTGTTGCGTCGCATTTTGCTGGATTTTGTTAGGGTTTGTCATACTATTATTTAGTACAAAACAATCTAGATCTCCATCAGCATCATAATCAAAAAAGACAGCATGGGTAGAAAAACCATCATCATCTAGTCCATATTGAGCAGCCGACTCTGTAAAAGTAAGATTTCCATTATTTATAAATAGCTCATTTTTGCGACTTCCTTCTGCTACATCTCCTGAATTGCACACATAAATATCCAAAAAGCCATCATGATTGATATCTACAAGCGAAACGCCTGTACTCCATGCACCTTTACCTCCCACACCTGCAGATGTAGTGATGTCTTCAAACTGCATATTGCCTTTGTTGAGATATAATTTATTGGCTTCAAGATTAGAAGTAAAATAGATGTCTTTTAGTCCATCATTATTAAAGTCACCGATGGCTACGCCGCCACCGTTGTAGTAATTTCTGTAATTAAGTACATTAAAATCTTTTTGATCTTTTACACCATTGATAAAATCTATTTTAGTTTCAGAAGGCTTTAGCAAGACAAAATTTGCATTTTCTTGTGATTGATTATTATCATTCTGTTTGCAAGAAATAATGAATATCAGAATAAATATAATACATAAGTTTTTTGGGGAAAACATGCTTTCTGAATTAATGGTCTAAAATGAAATATTGACAAAACTACAAAATAATATGAAAAAACTAAATGCAATTGTAAAATATGGAAAACTATAAAGTGCAATCTTTACAATGTGACTAAAGTTAAGTCTAAAGGAAACAAAAAAAAAGAGAAGGCTTTAGACCTTCTCCTTTTATAGGACATCAATGCCACATTAAAATCCTTCGTTTTGTTTAAGTGCTCCGGCAGAAAGATCGATCTCTACACCTGGTATTGGAAATACATTATGTTTTGCTTCAACTGGACCAGCAGCGTCAAGTGCGCCATTGATGACTGTTTTTTCGTATGCACGGAAAGCGTCGATGGTTGGTTTTACAATATTCCATCTTCTAAGATCAAATATTCTATGTCCTTCTGTCGCCAACTCCAATCTTCTTTCTCTTCTGACTGCATCTCTAGCAGCATCTTTGCTTGACCATGGAGCGTTATATTCGCTTACTTTGTAATTTGCCCAAGTAATATTGTTATCGGTAATGGCAACAGCAACAGGCCCTCCAGCAGGTCCTTGCGCACATCCACCAGCCCTTCTCCTTACTTGATTTACTAATTCTCTTGCTCTTTCTAAACTCCCTACCTCTACTTCAGCTTCAGCCAACATTAGCAATACATCTGCATATCTGATGAAGTTTACATTTTTGGCATGGACTTGCTCATTATTCCATGATGCTCCTGCAACGTCAGTTGTTAGTTTCATATTTTTCTTAGCTGAATAAAATCCTGACCAGCCATTTCCTCTAATCCAACCATCAGAGTGTACGCCCCAATCCAAATATGGAACACCTGTTCTACCCATGACCCAGTCTAATCTAGGATCAACAGGTGTAGCAGAACCAACTGTGATTCTGTTAGCATTCCAATTTGCTACTGGTAATCCATTGGCATCTACTTGATAAGCATTGGCTAAATCTTGTGTTGGGTTGTTATATCCACAACAGCCAGT
>DAOLFJ010000233.1:0-2395 GCA_035326365.1 Saprospiraceae bacterium
CTTATTCATGAGTTTAAACCTACCTTAACAAAATGCCTAAAACCATTACAAAAAAAATTCATCCATCCAAAAAAGCCAAATAAAAACATAAACTTATTCCTACCATTCATAAATAATCTTATATTTGCCTTAGCGTAATGAAATTGGAAGCAGAATGATTGGTAACGACAGTCTTCAATACTTTATAAATTTCTGTGGACAAATGTATAACAGAAGTTTAAAATTGAATCTTATTAACAAACTTTTGTATATTTATATAGTTAATATGATGAGAAGATCATGGAGTTATGAGCCTTTTATTAAAATGAAGTTTAGCAAAGCAGAAATTTAGATACAATTTTTCCGAACAACCGTCCATTAACAAACAAATAAAAAATTGAGTACATTTTCAAATAAATTAAAGAATAATTCTTGAAAGTTGAACAAAACATAGAAAGGCTAAAGTACTTACTGACACTGCTAAAGATGTCGGTTGAAGAACTATTGCCTTTAATAAGTGAAGGTTTGACTAAACCCATAACAGAAGAGCAGATATTTAGTCCAAATATTGAACTTGGACATCTTAAAAGAATTGATAAAGTTTTTAACAGGGGTATTCATTACTATTTAGACCCAAAATCACCAAACGTTTCTAAAGATGCAAGTATATTTTTTAGAAAGACAAAATTTGATGTTGATTTAAGTTTAGGTGCAAGAAAGGTTGTAAATCATTTTGAAGAATTTAAAATTTCTTTATCTGCCATTGCTGAACTCTCAGATATAAAGTTTGATAGAACATTACCTGTTTTTACTCTTAAAAGCAACCCAAAAAATGTAGCGGCGGAAATACGAAAATTAGTAAATCCCGAATTTAAAATTAAGGATAAAGATTTTCTAACCGAGCTAATAAAAAGACTTGCAGAGAAAAATATTTTAGTATTTGAGTTCGTAGAAACTTGGAATAAAAAAGAAAGAGCAAATATTGATGGCTTTTTCCTTAAACCAAATGTAATTGTACTTAAACGACAACAAATTTCTTTTAAAAGAGAAATATTTACACTTGCACACGAATTGGGGCATTATCTTTTGAATGAAGAAGAAATAGACCAAATTGATTATCAAGATTTCGTAAATCAAAAATTATCAAGAATTGAAACTTGGTGTAATGATTTTGCTTTCCATTTTTTAAGTGGAGAATTTGAAGAAATCATTGAAACTATTGATAATTCAACTGCCCAAAATGATTATAATATTGACTTAATTCAATCAATATCCGAAAAAACTCATTTAAGTAGAATTGCAATTTTTACAAAATTGCTTTTGCTTAATAAAATCAGTCCAGCCAATTACAACAAAGTAAAAGCTGGTTTTGAAGAGGACTTTAGAATTAAAAATGAAGAATTAAAGAAGAAAAGAGAATTAGACAAGCAGAACGGAATTAATTCTGGTGGTTCAACGCCAATACCTATTAAATCACCATTGTTAGTATCAACAATTCAAACCGCATTTTATGAAGGTGTAATTAATGAATACGAATTCTGCAAAAAGCTAAACATAAAACCAGATAAAATAGATAGTTTCCTCTATGAAAGTAGTAATTGATACCAGCTCTTTATTGTCGTTGGTTCGGTACTACTTACCATTTGACAAGAAAACAATTTTATTTGATGCAATTAAATCAAAAGTTGCAAATGGAGAAATCTTGATTATTGACAAGATTATAGATGAGTGTGCTTACACATCAAAAGGAATTGTTTTGACTACACTTTCGTTTTTAACCGACAAGACTTTTAATAAAACGAACAAACTTCCATTAAATACAGAGTTCATCTTACCACCTGCACCTGCTAAATTTTACAGACAGGTAGACAACCAATTTGTAAATGGTGTTCAGAAAAATCGCTTAACAGAAACTCAATACGACTCAGTTAAAAACGACTTTATGAATTCGGCTGATATGAAATTAATTCTAACAAGCCTAACTATCATAAAAGATAATCCTAACGAGGAGGTATTTCTCGTAACCGAAGAAACAGAAGTCAGTAATGACAATAAAGTTTTCAAAAAAATACCAGCAATTTGTTCGCAATTGGGCATTCAGACAATAAATATTCAACAGCTTGTCGACAAGTTTGACGGTATAAGTTTTGAGATAAAATAAAACTGAACCGAATCGAGTAAACGACATACCCGATCGTCAAAGTATGCCAGCCCAAACTGCACTACCACCGCCAAACTCGGAGACGATGGTCGAAGTAACGCTATGGCGTCACGAGTTCCGCAACTTCGATCCTATATTTTTAGAATCCTGCTAAAGATGGACAAGTTTTGCAATTCGTTACTCTAAATACTAATACATTAGAGCTCAAAATCAAATAGTTTGAGCTTCATTTTTGGTGTAAAACATACTGAATTA
>DAOLFJ010000233.1:2495-7512 GCA_035326365.1 Saprospiraceae bacterium
GTGTAAAACATACTGAATTAAAAACTTAAAAAACAAAATATCTGATGGACAAAACACAGTAAATCTGTCTGAATTTCCCACAGGAATCCTTATCTTTGTGGTCGGAGACCAGAGATATAGGGTTTTGTAGGAATGAGTATGGATCAACCAAAGTATGAATTTAAAAGGACAAATGAAATCCACTTTGACTTTATAAGTGTGGGTAAGAAAGGCGAAATCCATAAAAGAGTAACCTTTATTGAGTTGCAGTATGGTTTTTTCAATATGGGACTCGGAGATCTAAATCCTGAAACAGATGAAGTAGATTTCTATTCAGTTAGTGATAATGGCGATAGAAATGCCGTACTTGCAACAGTTTCAGAAGTTATTGAAGCATTTTTTGACTTATACCCTTCACATACAATCTATTTTAAGGGTACATCAAAATCAAGAACACGACTTTATCAAATGGCAATAAACCACTATTATGATGAACTTTCAGTAAGATTCCACATACTTGGGGAACTTGATGATAAGATGACACGTTTTAAAAAGAATACTAATTATAAATCATTTCTAATACTTAAAAAGTAATAAAATATGAATGTTAAAGAAGTAAAAAGTAAGGAAAACCCTAAGGCAAACTCATCAAAAACAAAATTCCCACAAGTCAAAATTGATGGGTTTAACGATGCAATTAAAAATACAGACTTGTTGAAAGTTGTTGAACAATTTAAAAAGGAGAAAATCACGAAGCCATAACAGTAGCTATGCGTTGTGCTCCCTATCGGTAGCCCATCGCATGGCAGTACCGTTGTAATCGAAAACCCTAAATATCCATAAAAAACAGCCCTACATACAAAACAGGACAAAAGAATCAACAAATGGAAAATGTACCGTGGGAAAAATATTGCCTTATCCACTAAACTTGTAGTGGTCAATGTCAGTTAAAAATCATAGTCCTTTTTTGTACCTTGCACCCAAATACAAATTGAATGATGGCATCCCTTTTTGATAAAATCCAAGAAAGCAAAACTTACATTGATAGCGTCGTGACAAATCATGCCAAGGTCGCTGTTGTGTTGGGTACGGGTTTGGGTGATTTTGCACATTCGCTCACTGATACAGTCGAGATACCGTACAGTGACATCCCGCATTTTCCTATTTCCACGGTGGAAAGTCATCATGGCAAGTTGGTTTTTGGATTTAAATCTGGAGTTCCTGTAGTTGTGATGGCTGGAAGATTTCATTATTATGAAGGTTACTCTGCTGCTGAACTTACATTTCCCATCAGGGTACTCAAGGCACTCGGCGTTGAGAAAATGATCATGACCAATGCTGCCGGTGGTATAAATCCACATTTTAACGAAGGAGACATCGTGCAAGTCACAGATCATATCAATTTTATGCCCGATCATCCGCTTCGTGGTCAGAATGATGGTCGGTTAGGATTGAGATTTCCTGATATGCTAGAAGCATATGACAAAACACTTATTCAGAAATTCCAAGAGATTGCTAGCGATCTTGACGTACCACTGAGACAAGGCGTATATCTAGGACTACAAGGTCCGAGTCTAGAGACGCCTGCTGAATACAAAATGGCACATATCATGGGTGCAGATATCTTGGGTATGTCCACCATTCCCGAAGTCATCGTAGCCAAACATGCAGGTATCAAGGTAGCAGTGTTTTCTATCGTATCCAACGTGTGTTTTCCCAAATCAGCCTTGACAGAAACAACCGTAGAAGCCGTCATAGCTACCGTAATGAAATCCGTAGGGAAAGTCCAGCTTTTATTGGATGCTTATTTTGAAGAATTGAAATGAGCATGTACTATTTTTGTGGCGCACAAACCGTGATGATTATTTTCATGCGACATAAGATAGGTGGATCCTGAAAATTTCCTTTTGTTTTTCCCCGACCATAATAGGTGACAAAATGATTTTTTTAATGATTTCCTGTGTAAGAATGGGTTACGACCACAAAAGCTTTATTTAACCACCACATAATTATATTTTTATATATTTATTTTTTAAAATATGAAATAAAAATTACCTTTGTTCTGTACAAATAATCAACTATGTTACGAATTTTATCTTTAATATTTATCTGCCTTTTTGCACAGAACACGCTATGCGCTGCCCACATAGTAGGAGGCGATGTGACGTATAAATGTATATCTTCAAATCCAATCACAAAGACCACAAAATTTACAGTGACCTTCACTTTGTATAGAGATGTGGCTGGCAATGGTGCTCCTTTTGATATAAATGCACGTTTTGGAATATATGAAAGTGCGATAAATGCTAATGTATGGACACACAAACAGACTATCATATCTAATCCCATTAATATACAGACAGTACCGTATGATGACAATTGTGTGATCGTACCACCGAGTATATTGATCGAAAAAGCAAATTATATCTTCGATATAGAATTACCGTGGAGCGATAAAGTATACCAAATCACCTTTCAAAGATGTTGCAGAAATGCGACCATTTCTAATATTATAAATCCTGCAGAAACTGGTGCTGCATTTTCGGTAGAAATTTTTGGCAATGCCATACAGGAATGTAATAATAGTCCTGTGTTTAATAACTTTCCACCGATTCTTGTTTGTAATCAGAAAAATTTAAATTTCAACCATTCCGCAACAGACAGCGAAGGAGACAGGCTTGAGTATGAATTTTGTGCACCTTTGCAAGCAGGTGGAACAGACGGCGCCACTACACCCGGAAGTCCATTGTCATGTACAGGGGTGACACCTTTGCCCGAAAATTGTTTGCCACCATATGATCAAGTTATTTATGACCCAAATTTTTCAGCTCTAAACCCTATGGGCGGAAGTCCACAGATATCCATTGACCCAATCACAGGTATCATCTCTGGTGTCCCTAATCTCCTTGGGCAGTTTGTAGTCGGAGTTTGTGTAAAAGAGTATAAAAATGGCGTGCTAATAGGAAGCATCCGTAGAGATTTTCAGTTTAATGTGGTAAACTGTCAGGGTATTTCTATTACAAAAAATTATAAGCTTTGCGAAGGTGACTCCATAGACATCAACCAAACGATTTACAATCAAGCAGGCTCATACACACAAGTATTTCAAAATGAAGAAGGATGCGACAGTACATTAAATATCAACATCACAAAACTGCAAAATAGCGAAAGTCAACTTTACTTCCGATTATGTGATGATGAAACGATTGCTGTAAATAATACCAATTACAATACTTCAGGTATCTACACACAAGTATTAAGCAATAGGGTAGGTTGCGACAGTACCATTACCATAACCATCGAAAAGTTTAATAAAACGGAATCAAATATCCAAATCCAACTATGCGATGAAGAAACTGGTATCGTCAATGATGTAGTATATACAGAAACTGGCAATTACACACAAATTCTTAAAAATAGTAATGGATGTGACAGCATCATAAATATTGAGGTGCAAAAAGGAAGTTCATCTATAGAAGAAAAAGTTTATTCACTTTGTGATCAAAATCCAATAGTAGTCAATGGTCAATCTTATGACCAACCAGGTACATTTGTGACACAATTTACCACAGCTACAGGTTGCGACAGTATCTTTACGTTGGAAATACTGCCATGTGATCAAAATGTTTTTTATGATTTTGAAAAGTGTGACGCATTAGTCCCTGCCAATAGTATGGTCTACAGTGAGTTTACACCGATTTATGTAAAGTCGCTTGATTGTGGTATAATAAATGCGCAAAATATATACAGAGAGGACCCACAGGTCAATAAACATTCTTGTACGCCAGGTTTTAATAATTCTCTTGCAATGTGTGTGAGTGCTTCTGCATCATGTGATTTAGATGAAGTGAATACTACGCCCATTGTAATTGATTTTGTGATGCTACCCGATAATGGCCGCAAAATAAAATTCAATCATCTGATCTTCCAACAAAAAGCACCGTTAGGATTTGATTGGATTGCTGGGCCAAAAGGACTGAATAATTATCCGACGAAGTACGCCATAAAAGTATATAAGGATGGTACAGAAATTTACAGTCAAGAAGATATCCAAACCAGCAATGATTGGTCAAAAGAGAAGTTTGACTTTTTTGAAAATGATGTATTTTCTTCTGTTGATTCGGCAAATTTTAAGATAGAACTCACGCCTTATTGTCAGATAGGAAACGAGGCTGTAGTAAGTGTGTGGGATGTAGATGATGTAGCCCTTGTCTTTTCGTGCCAAGATGTGAATAATAGAACCATCAGTGGCAAAATCGTAAACCAAACAAACGGTCTACAAGATATAGAGATCAGACGACAATTGGGACACACACAGATCACCACAAATACGGCTGGAGATGGCACTTTTATTATATCGAAAAACAAGGTAGATGAGAAGTATATTTTTACAGCTTACCACAATGAAAACACGCTCCATGGTGTGACCACATTGGATTTACTGATCATCCAACGTCATATATTAGGTATAGAAATATTTACAAATCCAATGCAGTATTTGGCTGCCGATGTCAATAATGATGGGAAAGTCACAGCCTTAGATTTGGTCCATATGCGCAAAATTATCTTAGGTATAGAGACCCATTTCAGAGACAATACGAGTTGGATATTTTTGGATGAAGCATCTATGAAAGCAGAAACAAATCCATGGTCCATCAAGAAATATATATCTATTCCTGAAGGTCATCTGAATTTGGATCACCTAAGGTTTGTAGCATTGAAGGTTGGGGATGTGGATGGAGCTTTGGAAGTGGGTTATTAATGGACAATTGACAAGGAGATATGATATCTAATTTGACTTAAAATTAGCATCCGGAAAATCAATAATCTGCCCATAACCAACAAAACAAAAAGTCAAAAAAGAAAACAATAATAAACTTCTCATATCTAAACATTAAACGATTCAACAAATACACGATTCAACTTACATCTTCACAAACTTAACAAGTCCCACTTTCTCCCCATCCTTCAATCTAATAAAATAAGTACCACTTTCTAATCCACTCACATCGATAGATTGACCATTTAAGGATGCTGA
>DAOLFJ010000234.1:0-7501 GCA_035326365.1 Saprospiraceae bacterium
TTATCGTCAGAACCATAACCTATTGATTAGCAACTAAGAAAATTTTTAAACATACCCTAAATTTAGATTTTTTGACATCTACCCGTATCATAAAATTGAACTAAGAAGGTAAAAAAATATTTATAAATTGTAAAAGACGGTTTTAGATATCTTTAGAACAAAAGTAATGAAAAATATCATATTAAAAAAACAATTCATTATTACTATAAATAAGTCACACAAGTCAGCCAAAACGCCGAGTAAATTTTTTGAGTATGTTTAAATTTTTATTGCTTTATAATCACTATCTTATGAACCATACTTCAAAATAATCTCATCGTTTATTTAACTAAACTCATTAGTTCTTTTATCGACAGAACCATAACCTATTGGTTAGTAACTAAGAAGATTTTTAAACATAATCTTAGCGAGATTCTGAAAGTATAGGATCACTGTTGCAAACTTGTCAAGCACTAGCACAATTCATTTGGAAGTATTTATTATGCTGCAATCAGAGATTACAATGCCATTAAAGAGATTACACCGATCGTCCCTGTACTGCGAAAGCTGCATAAGTAATGCAACTGCGATGCTCTATTTCAGCATTTTTAATGCACAATCTTACCTACGCCGAACAGGGTAGATATTTGTAAACCGTTAAAACGGTTGAAATTTACGATTTGTTATTATAGCCCACGGTTTAAACCATGTGCTATAATAAATCGTGGGCTATAATATTTATTGAATTAGTAATAATGCTGTTCAAAAATCATACAAATATCACTGCCAAGATGACTCGTGGACCTAATGTGAAGTTTGCCATTAAGCAATCGTAATATCTCTTTTATGATGACGTATCCCAATCTGAAACTATCTTTTCTTATAGTATTTCCTTTATAATCATCACTCAATATGGCATCTATCGTTTTTTGATCGAGCCCTTTTCCTTCATCTTTACAACCAATATAGATCACGTTATTTTTTTCTTGGTATGCATACAGGATTATTTTTCCACGTTCTGAATATTTAATGCTATTGGACAGTAGATTTCTGATGATGGTAGATATTAGCGAACTATCTGTGGTCATATAAAGTTCATCTAGACAATCTATATGTACAGTGATGTCATTGGATAATATTTTTGGATCTTCTTGATATAGCGTTACATTTTCTTTTAGGATATCATTAATATTTACGTTCGATAATTGTGGCTCATGTTCACCATTTCTGATTTGAATCCAAAGGATGGTTTCTTCTACAAAACTCCCTATTTTAGACGCTGATTCATAGATATTTGCTATATTTTCTTTTTTGATATCATCAGTCACTTTGGGCCAAAAACCAAGTATAAGTTTGGTGGTTGATTTTATAAATCTAAGAGGAGATTTGATGTCATGTACTAAGATGGACTGAAACAAATCGTTTTGTTTGATTTGTTCCTTGAGATGATTATTACTGTGGACTAGATCCGCCTTTTGGGCATCAATTAAGGCTTGCAACGCAATGTTTTTGCGTATGATATATCTATTGTACCATCTCGAAAACAAGTAAGATAATAGTAATCCTAAGAAAAAAAGTATCGATACAAACCACCATGTTTGGTAGAAATAGGGTAGTACTTCCACAGGATAAATGATGTAGTCAAAATCATCATTTCCAAATCCGTGTCGTTTCCTTATTTCGATGTTAAATGATCCGTGTCTGACATTTTGTAAGACAATATATCGATTATCTGTGATGTCACGCCATTCATCTACATAGCCAGGGATGCGGTATTGTATGACTAGATTATCAGGATGTCCATAGTAAGCAGTACTGACTTCGAGTTTGATATCTTTGATGTCTTGATTTATCATGAGTGGTAGAGGCAATGTGTCTTGAATCTTACCATTGAGAGTCAATCCTATTATCTGAACCTTATTAGTGGGGAAGTTAGTAGGTATACTGTACGGGTCAAACTGCACTAAACCATCCATGCTACTAAAACTAAATCTTCCATCTTTCAACTTGATAGCAGGTGACTGACAGCCACCATTAAATTCATTGGTCAGAAAGCCCGATGAATTGTCATAGTAATAATAGAATACATCTTGTCTTTTACCTTGGGTATAATCGATCATATCTTGCAGCCGAGTGCGGAATAGTCCGTTATTGGTAGATATCCAAACGTTATCATTATTGTCAATAAGTGCGGCATGAGCAAATTTTAGATATTCATTTTTGTCCATAGGCATTTCAAAATATTTATCACCTATTTTAAGCAAATACCCTTGACCGTAGGTTCCTATGAATATGATTTGATCTTTTATTGACGTCATTATTCGGAAGTCACTCTCTCGCAGAGATGGAACTGGTGTTATTTGCTCCGTTTGTAAGTTAACAGTGTATATTTTTCTATTGGTCAGCAGATATAACAAATCTTTATGTTTGTCGTAGTATAAATATTGACCATATTCATAATTTGAATTTTGAAATGTTCCTAATGCAAAACGTCTCAATTCTTTTGATGTATCAGCCTCAATGATATAATAGGGATGCAAAAGCAAGTACCTATTTGACGCTATTTGACTCAGAGATAAAATTGGGTAGGAAAGTGGCACCAAAGAAATTTGATTTTTTTGGCTGTTTTTATTTATAAAGATAAACTGATCATCGCTGTACCAAAGCCAACCTTTGTTATCAATAAAATTGGCGGCTCTATTGTTTGGGTAAATCACATTATTGAGCAATATATCCGTAGAATCTTTTATTACTAAATAGTTGTTTACAAATATGGATGATGAGTCCATTTGTGCTTGACTATAGTAGGCATGTCCAAATTCTAAAAGCAGGGGATGACTTTGATAAGATCTGTGTTTTTTTACGTTGAAATACGAAGGTTTTATCACATACAATCCATTTTTTGCACTTCCGAAGTAAAAATTGCCAGTGTTAGCATTATATTGTCCACAGTTGATTTGTTCAGTTATTGGGTCAAGTGGAACATTCACCAATATAGGTATGGACTTCAGCTGGTTTTGAATAAGTTTTAACTGATAGATTGTATTATTATATAGCCAATAGGTGGCTTCATCTGTATTAAATGTAAATCCCTTAGTAATAAAATCATAGGGCATATTCGTTGTGATTGGCTCTTGTTTTAGTGAATTATTGTATTTAATCCACTTTTTTTGATGGGTTAATCCTATAATGACAGAGTCTAGCAGAAAATAACTCTTTAATTCTAGTATTTTACTGTCTAGGGTTACGAAATGAGTTGTTCCATTTTTTTTAAAATTTTTAAAATTTTTGTAACCTAATCTGTTAATAATAAATGATCTGTAATGGTTTTTTGCATCTATGGTTTTATTTTTTTCGTAATCCTTAGCATTGAAAACCCAGTTGTAATATGTCTCTTGTCCGCTATTAATTTTTTGAATATTATAATTAGATTTATTGGTTACATATAAGTTTTGATGATCGTCACAGATGAAAATTTCATGATATGCATCTTTATGAATGTAATATATTCGAGGGGATAAATCAGGATGGTGTCCTTGATGTATTTTTTTTCCATCATATACACAAAGCCCACCTTGCGTTCCTATCCAAAGTTTATCATTTTTGTCAAACATAAGTTGAGACAGATTATTTTGTGGTAACCCATTTCGAGTAGTGTAATTGAATATCTGGCAATTTTGTCCATATATATGACTACATAAATATAAAAAGGATAAAGAAGTTAAAAAGATTCTGTAAAAAAACATCATTTTAAATTTTCTCTTTGGATAATGTCACAAATTAAAGCGAATTATTATAAAATGATCTGATTTTATGTATAGTAATATTTCTATATTTATTTAAAAGCGATTATTATATATTAAATTTCATATCTATATGACCTTTGCGCTACAGTATTTAACCATACTACAACAACCAATTTGAGCCTTCTGAATAATAGAATAACTTTCTTTTGTAATCACTTAATTTTTTAGATATGAAAGTTGTTAGATTTTTATTATTAGTATTAGCATTTTTCGTTTACGATTCATCTTTTTCACAAACATGTAGTTGTAAAGAGTTTATCTATGTCAATGAGCCTGGAGGGAATATCCATAAACTGGAAGTCAATCCTACATCGGGACAACTCACGGAGGTAGGCGGTGTCAATGGGATTCCATGGGTAAGTAATCCAGCGAACTTTCCATCACCACATGGATTGGGAGTGGATAGAAATGGATTTCTATTTATTGGGACTAATGCAGGGCCTCCAAATAGTATACGGAAATTAGATTGTACAGGAAATGTTTTTCCAGAAACAGGGACTACAGGATTTAGAGCACCATCCACTGGTGATTGGGGCTGGTTGCTGACAAATATTCAGTCATATGATGGATTTATATATTCCAATGGTATGGCTAATAGAATTTATAAAATCGATCCTTGTACAGGTAATACTGTAGGCTACATAGTATTAGGTTCTGATGGCAGTGATGACTGGGGACTTTACATTGACAAAAATGGGAGATTTTATGCAACACAGCCTACAGGAAAGATATTCGCATTTACGCCTTTGGCTAGTAACTTCACAGCCAATACGGTATTTCCTCTCTTAGTAGATTTAGGAGCTAACCCGACATATGGTGGACTGTCCCCGCAATATTCTGGAACTGGCTTGCAAGGTATAGTTACTGATAATGTCGGTAATATCTACGTCGTAGAAGGAAACAGAGACTCTGGTGGGACACCTTCAAGGTTATTGAAATTTTCATCTACCGGTACTCTCTTAGGAGCAGGCCCGATAGATAATCTAAACAACGGAGCAGGATGGTGTCAGATGGGAGGTATCATATATAGTGAAAATTCTAACAAACTCTATACCACATCTCTAGATCCTGGAGAAGATTGTGTCTTCATATGGAATACCAATCTAACACCTGTAGGCGCGGCAATAGGACCGGTACCTACCTTGAGTGGTCAATGCAAGGCTATCGGGATTTTATCTGAACGTTGTCCACAAAGTGAGACGATAACCAAATCAGTATGTGGTGTAAGCACAGGAGATAGGATATCATTATCAGATCTATTAGTGTGTGAAGGTATCGTTTGTGAAGGGCAATGGGCTGCAGTAGCTGGCAATACTAATTTGACATTTAATGAATGTGATCTTACAGTTACTGTAGGACCACTACCCGCGTGTGGGTCGTTTACGATCACGAACAATGGACTGACTGGAACGCAATGTCAGCCATATAGTATAACCCTGAATGTATCTTATCTAGCATCAATAACTGCACAAGTAATAACAGGAAATCAAACGGTATGTCCTACGGATAATCCAGTAGCCTTTACAGTCAATACCAATGCATCTACCAGCCCACCGGGGGCAACTATCACCTATCAGTGGCAACAAAGTACCACATCAGCGACCACTGGATATAGCAATATATCAGGTGCAATGAGTGCAACGTATGATTCTGGTCCTGTATCACAGACTACCTACTTTAGAGTGATTGCTTCTATAGCGGGGTGTACAGGCGGTACTTGTCGAGATACCAGTAATGTGGTGGTATTGACAGTAGATAATAGTCTTTGTGGGCCAGTAGGCGATTGCTCATGTACTGAATACATTTATTTGAATGAAACAACAGGTGGTGGCAAAGTACATAAATATGCCGTAAACTCAACAACAGGTGCGCTTTCTGAAGTATTGATTCCTATTGGTGGTGGCAACAATAATGCATGGTATCCAGGTACTGGAACAAGTCAATTGCCAAGTCCACATGGATTAGGTGTAGATATTAATGGCTTTTTATATATAGCTAGCAGTTACAATGATCCAAACTCTCAAATTAGAAAATTGACATGTGACGGAACTATATTTCCATCATCAGAGTTTGCGATACCCAAAGGCACATTTAACATTATGTCAATTGGGAATAAAATATATGCCAACACCTTTGATTTACCTACAGATCAGAGAGTGATTAGAGAGTATGATGTGTGTACAGGCCAGCAAACAGGAACTGTATGTTTAAACAACGCATTAGGTTTTGGGGATTGGGGTTTTTGGTATGATGAACGGACGGGATATTTCTATTCTAGTATCGAAGCCGATAACGCCAGTATATATAGGTACACTATAAGTGATTTTTCATCAGGAACGCCTACGTGCGTGGATCCATGGTTGCCTTACGTAAATGGCGCCACAGTAGGAGAGATGGAGGCACCAGGAGGAACAGTAATGGGCATAACAACTGATTTAGATGGTAATGTTTATATGGTAAACAATGCTTTTAATTCTCCAGGAAAGTTAGTGAAATATAGCCCAACAGGCAATTACATAGGCGCATCAATTATAGACACAAATGATGGCGATGGAGGATATTACAATGCACGTGGGATCATATATAGTGAACATGCAGATAAATTGTATGTCTCTACCATGTCATTGGTTGATGATTGTGTGTCGTTATTTGATAAAAATTTAGTTTATTTAGGCCCTGCAGTACCAAATGATGGTAATCTAGGTCAAGGAAACCCAAATATAGGACAGGGAAAAGCTATTTCCAAGCTTATTGAATGTTGCCCTGCAATATCACCGCTTACATTTAATGAAATTGTATGCAGTGGCGGAAATGGTGAGAAAATATTTTTGCAAGATGTATTAAACTGTGGAGATGGAGTCATATGTGAAGGACAGTGGGCAGAGATGACAAATACTAGCAATGGCGCAATAGTTTTTGATGATTGTGATTTATCTATCACTGTCAATGGAAATGGATGTGCAACATACAGTTTATCCAAGACCACTCCAGTATCTGCATCACAAAGGTGTGGTCCGTTTACAATTACTTTAACTATCTGTACAGAAGTACCTACAGCAACAGTATCTTCTACTCAAGGTACATGTACAGGTATTACACCAAACAATAATGCGACAATAAACATCACATCTGTAGTCAATGCAGATGTAGCCAACTTTAGTACTGGGGCTACGTACACCGGTCCTGCCTATGGTGGTGCAGGACAGGTTAATATCACTAGTGGATCAGGAATGATATCAGGATTGATGCACAATACACAATATACAGTGCGCATCTTTAATGGAAATAATGATTGTTATGTTGATTATGCAGTGAGTACGCCTACGATAACATGTATTCAACCTTGCTCAGCAACAGTCACCGCAATACCTACTGCATGCAACACCACCACCAATCAATACTCCGTCTCAGGACAAGTGACCTTTACCAATCCACCTGTCACAGGAACACTCACCGTGAGCATAGCAGGAGGTAGTAGTGAAGTCTTTAGTGCACCATTTGCGAGTCCTATCCCATATACCATCAATGGCCAGATATCTGATGGCATGATGAAGACCATCACAGCAACTTTTAGTGCAGATAATACATGTACCGCTAATACAAGTTTTATGGCGCCCGCGAGTTGTGTCACACCGGGGTCATGCGACTGTAAGGAATATATTTATTTGAATGAGCCAGAGTTAGGCGCAGTGCTCAAGTTTGAAATAGGGCTAGGA
>DAOLFJ010000235.1:0-7421 GCA_035326365.1 Saprospiraceae bacterium
CAATGTATTTAAATCAAGGATTAGTGCCTTGTTGAGAAGACATTCTGGTGCATCAGCTTCTAATGAGAAAGAAGTCATCCGATTTGGTGATATGGAAATCGACAATGAACAGTTTAAGGTGACAGTAAAAAATGTTGATACTGGACTAGCAAAAAAGGAATTTGAACTGCTTACATTATTGGCATCAAAGCCAGGGAAAGTATTCAAAAGACAAGAAATCCTATCTAAAGTATGGGGCAATGATGTCATCGTAGGTGATAGGACGATAGATGTACATATCAGAAAGTTGCGTGAGAAAATAGGTGAAAACTATATTCATACGATGAAAGGCGTAGGTTATAAATTTGATTTTTGATACTAAGATTTGTATAAGAATATCACCATAAGGCAGATTACCATTATGATTACCGTGTTGGTGACGGTGATCAATGTAGTGTTGATATGGATAGGTGAGCAGTTTTTTGGTCATATCGGATTTACGATTATGGCAGCAATAATGTTGATGACCAATTTTTTGATTGTTAGGTTTTTTCTTGAAAAGTATGTGTTTCGTAAAATCAAGCTGATCTACAAGCTGATCTACGATTCTAAAAAAGACAAAACGATCAAAGACATCAATGCAGAAAGTCTCGCCGATGTCAATGCCAAAGTGATGGAATGGGCAGAAAGCACCAAACAAGAAATCGCTACCCTAAAATCATTAGAAGAATACCGCAAAAACTATGTAGGCAACATCTCTCATGAGCTAAAAACACCCATATTCTCTATCCAAGCATACTTACATACCCTCATAGAAGGTGGGTTGTATGACGAGAATATCAATAAAGACTATCTACAGCGTGCAGCAGACAATACCGAAAGACTTCAAAATATCGTAGAAGATCTAGACGTCATCACCAAGCTTGAATCAGGTCAAGCAGAATTGGACATCAAAAAATTTGACCTTCGTGAATTGGTCAGAGACATCTTCTTAGATCTCAAGGCCATAGCTAAGAAAAAACGAATCACCCTCCAATTAAAAGAAGGTGCGTCTCAGTCTTTTTTTGTCTTAGCAGATCGAGAAGCTATCCGACAAGTATTCACCAATCTGATCATAAACTCCATAAAGTATGGCAAAGAAGGTGGCATGACCAAAGTATCTTTTTATGACATGGAAACGGAAATTCTCACTGAAATATCAGACAATGGTATCGGTATTGAGGAAAAACATCTAAAACATGTATTTGATCGTTTTTATCGTGTAGATAGTAGTCGAAGTAGAAAACAAGGTGGCTCAGGCTTAGGACTCTCTATCGTAAAACACATCATAGAAGCACACGATCAGAATATAAATGTCAGGTCTACGTACAATGTGGGATCTACATTCGGATTTACATTGAAGAAAGCGGTGAGGTAGGTGAGAGTTGACATAATGCAATTTCAAAAATCAACTTTTGGCAAGGTCTCCAATAATTACAATAAAAAAAGGGAATGAATTTCCATCATGAAATCCATTCCCTTTTTTTATTTGACAACAACCTATTTTACAATCACAAGTTTTTGTGCTACCGATTTACCACGTATGATGTACATGGCTTCTGGAAGATGAGAGATATCTATCTGATCACCATCCGATGCTGCGATGCTCATAACTATTCTTCCATTCAGGTCCATTACTTGTAGGCTTTCATCAGGATTGGATACAAATATCATATTATTTGCTGGATTTGGCCTGACTGCAAAAGTCTGTTTGTACGAGTCTATTGTGTAAGATGTTCCATCATTATTCGCATTAAATGTATGATTTCCTATTACAAAAGGTCCTGTACCATTCGGAATCCTTGCAGCCGATTTGTCTATTGTCTGCGCACCATAAGAAATACTATCTAAAATATTACTGCTTGCGTTTAGCAAGAAAATGGTCTCACCACTAGCAGAAAGTTTAAAATTGACATGCAACGGTCCTTGTTCTTGGTCTTCGTCAGCCCATATGATTAAGAAGCCTTTAGGAGCTATGACGGTTCCCGCAGGTAGTTGGAACTTAGCGAGATTGGCAGGATTGTCGCTGATAAAAAAGCCACTCATATCTATTTCATCATTTGTGGTATTGTATAGTTCTATCCAATCTGCTGCTTCTCCTGCTTCGTCTAGTATTATGCCATCATTTGATGCCATAAATTCATTAATGACAACGGTTTTTTCTGAAAGCACTTTGGGCATGACTTCAAAGTAGAAAAACTTATGTTCAGCTCCTGATGGGAAATAACTCCTACTTCCAGCCGTATCCGCTCCGATGGCTTCTATGTAATATTTTACTAAATCGCCAGCATTAAAACTAGGTAATGTTGCAGAATAAATACCATCATTTGCACTTAGATCTCCATGACTGCCATCGTCATACATAGGCAATGAAGTGAAAACACCAGAAAATCCTATCCCATATTGTAAGACCACACTGCTGATACCACCACCGAAGCTAACTTGCGACGTAATAACGACTTCATTCTCGTTTGTGACATTGGCCCATTGTACACCATTTACAGTGTACGGCGCATTGGCGATGGCAGGACTAGCTGCTTTTACTTCAGCATTTGCTAATAGATTTGTTTTTCTATTTTTGATGAAGTTCTTTAAAACAGTGAGTTCTGCTGTATATTGCGCATTGGATGTTGCTTTTTTTGTATCAGCAAATACAGCGCTTTGAATGAGTGCGTTGTATTGATCTATAATGGCATTTACTTTTGTCTCATTTAATACGTCTGCTATTAAGGTCCGCATATGTGCTAAATATCTTTGTCTAAAAGCTGGGATAGCTAAGATTTTATTTAACAATGGATATGCCACTTTATTTTCATTATAAAATGGTGACCAAGTTACACGTTCAGCTCCGAAGGTACTATTTGCATCATAATCATAGGTAGACCATCTACCCGAGACTGCATCTTTGTATAAGTAATAGTCCATTTTGCCTTTATAGATATAACTGTCATCATCCACAAATACGTTTTCTATCGCAAGGTGCCATAAAATTTTGTCTATATCAAAAGCAGTTGGCGCTACATTTACTAAATCGGAACCACTATTATTCAGAATTGCACAAGCATCCTTTAGCTCTTTCCAAACCGTATTACTTGCATCTGAGCTCTTAAGTGTATAATATTTTTGATACTTTGTAGTATCTTCACCGAGGTAATTGAGTGCAGCGGTACCATCTCCCCACATGCCACCTGGGCCACCTGGTCCCGTAGAGCTACCATCAGGAACGTCTGCTCTCATATTGATACCATCGTTGTTTTCATGCCATTCTTCTAAGAAATCTTTATTGAGTTGTTGTACATTCAAATAGACGCCCCAATCTTGGTCATTAATATACAATCTTATGAAATTAGCTTTTGCAGAAGGCGTATATGGTCTGATCAGGTGATAGTATAATATCTCGCGCATGAATGAAGGATCTTGCCAAGCATTATTTAAATTTAGGGTTTTATAGCCCGCTAATTTCTGTCCATCCTTAAATGCATCTAGGGTAATGTTAAAAGATTTTTTTTGTGATTGATTCATAAAGTATGAAGTCTGACCTTTAAACCTGACACCTACACTGTCTAATTGTGTATTTTTGTACTTTAGATTACATGAAATGTCTGTTTTTGTATTGTAATTAGTGGTGAGCAATGACCAGTAATTTGACTGAGGAAAATACAACCTTATTTCTTCAAGTGTCGACTCATCATACAGGCCATCAAGAATGTTTTCACCGGCACTCATGATGTGGGTTTCTGAGTGTTTTGTCCATTGCGAAGGTAGGGACTGTGCCGAAATGGCTACATGAAATAATAATAGAGTAGTAAGGGAAAGAATAAACTTCATATACTTTGATTTAGATAGTGAAAAGGCAAATATTGCATATTTAATGAGGCAATATCTATACTTAAGGCTCAAAGGTAAGTTTTGTACTCAAATGATGGATAAAAATTGTAATATTTGTGAATATGGTAGATATAAGTTGGCAAAATTGTTAATCAAAATGATAGATATAAATGGATCAAAAAATAAAAAAGCCCTAATTTGTATGAAATTAGGGCCTTAAGTATTTATCTTTTTGAGATCATCAATGCTAAGCTTCCCAACTTTTACCTTATAATCGTAATAGTGCCCGATTTGACGACATTAGTAAGTTTGCCACAAATATCTACTTCTGCTTCTACGGTATAAAAGTATACGCCTTGGTCTAGTGAATTACTACGTCCATCCCAAACCATGTTTTTGCCACGATGTACTATTCTACCAATACGATCCATGACAGTAAATGATTTGATATTACTACCTTTAAATTCTGTTTTTTCAAGATCGATGACATCATTGGCACCATCAAAATTAGGGCTCATGATATTTGGGAGAACAAAACTCGGTGCTCTATCTGATCCTACAATATTGGCAGATGCATTGGTCGTCTCACAACCATTAGATATCGTTACACCGATCTGACTTGGTTGTGTTACTTGGATGGTCTCTCCTGTATTACCATTGCTCCATGTGATTTCGAGATCATCTACATCATAATTTTCAGGTACAATCTGCAACGCTGCATAACCTTTAAAACAAGTAATATCTTCAGTTAAAAGTTTGAATCTTACTTCGTCTTTTTCTTTGACGACTAGTTTTAAAGTTTCTTCACAACCTATGACGTCTTTGATTTTTAACTCGTAATTACCTGCATTTAGATTACTTATTTGGTTGTCTATCAATGCAATAGCTTGGTTATTAAGCGTGTAGGTAAACTGACCCACTGATAACATTTCTAACTGAATATTACCATCTGTTTTACCCGGACATTGCCCATTTACATCAAGTATGTATTCAAATCGCTGACCAAATTGTAGATCATAAGTCGTGGTGTCGATACAACCTGCTGCGTTTTGAACCGTAACATAGAGCGTCGTATCGTTATAGAATGTTTGATTTAATAAGTCAAAAGAATACCCTGAACAAACAATAAATTTCTGAAAAGTATGATTGGTTTCAGGTGCGTTGACTACAGCTGACGCTACAGTATTGACACATCCGTTAAATACATTGACACTATATGTGCCAGCCGATTGGACAGTAGTCTCGCTTTCATTATCACCATTACTCCATTCGATGACGACATCACTTTCATCATAATTTAATACATTCACTTGCAATAAAGCATTTTCTTCTGTACAAGTAAGATCGCTAGATACAACTTCAATGATGGCTTCTGCTTTATCAGCTATCGTTAAGTTTTGAGATGCACTACAACCCATTTGATCTGTCAAAACTAGGGTGTATTCTCCCGAAGAAATACCATTGATTATGCCTGCTGTGACATTGGTCGCAATACCATTTAAGTGGTAAGAAAAATTATTTGGATTATCTACATTGACATTAATGAAGGCATTACTTTCTCCCGGACAACTTTGTGATTGAGTAGTTGTGAACAGAATAGGTGGACTGAACTTCACTTCGTGGCTTGTTTTTTCTACACATCCCGCGCTATTTATGGATTCAATGACTACTGTTGTGTCAGATATAATTACTTGACCATCCAAGGTGAATGTCTGTCCAAAACAAACTTCATGTGTCTCAGCGTTAAGGATTTCAGGACAGTCATAACCAATTAAATATGAAATATTAATCGTGTCTTCACAAGTGACTATACTAGCAAGTAGGCTGTCTATCAATATTTTAGCGCCTTCTGGTAAGGAGTTTTCGTCAATTTGAGGATGGTAACTTCCAGCAGGCACATCTACTAATTCGCCATGTCCACTTACATCTGTTGTAGTGGTAAATCCAGTGATATTGATCGTAATATTAGGTACTAAAGTATCTCCTGCATCTATTGTGTTATTTTCATTGACATCGGAATACACAATGATATTGATGACGCCTACAGGTTGGTTTAAGGTAAGGGATAAAGGTTCTGATGTACTTTTACAACCATTTTGTCCTGTAAGTTCTAACTGGTAAGTGGCACTTTCTGTAAGGATGATATAAGGTATATGTCCACCATCTGCACTAGGTATTTCCACACCATCTTTTTGCCATTGATAACTGGTGACATTGGCTATTGAAGGGAAACACAAAGTATCTGGCGCACATCGTTCAAAACATCCTGAAGGTACAAAACTCACATCAGGTCCTGATAATATCTCGATGGTATTACTGACTGAAGTACAACCATTGTCATCCTGCGCTTGCACAAAGTATTGGCCTGGTAAGTTTGTGGTGATTTGTGGATCTGTCTCACCATTATTCCAAAGATAATCGAGACCATTCACAGAATTCGTTATGGACAAGTTGTGTTCGATACCTGCACACAATACGCCTGATTGATTTGCTTGGATGATCATGCTATTTGGGTTGCCATTTACGGTGACTTCTACGGTGTCTAGTACATTAGAACAACCCGTATTAATATCAGTCAATTGCACATAGAACAGATGAACACCTACAGGCAGTAGATTGCCATTAGCTCCTGTGTAAGACAGCTCATTGTAAGTAATGTTATTTTGCCAATTAAAGGTAAACTCTTGTGAAGCTGGAACAAATATTTTAAAATCTTGACCTTGACATAAGGATACTTCATTACCAAAATAGGTGGTTTCTTCTTCGCCTACGGTCACTATGGATGTGATATAAGATTTCGGTTTAGGATTGACTTGTATGACTTTTTGATCAGGTGTATAAGTACAACCAAACATATCAGTTACGGTAACTAGATATATTCCCGACGAACTTACTTCTATAGCATCGGTTGTCTCTTCACTGCTCCATTTCCATGATATACCATTGACAGGAGCTGAGAGTGTGGTGGATTCACCTTGGCAAATCTGATCGCCCGGAACTGTTGTGATATTTCCCGCAAGGGTATTGGCTTTGATATCTAGCGTGGTATTAACAGAAGCTTTACATCCATACACAGAGGTAATCAGCGCATTAATATTATAAAAAGCTGCACTCTCAAATCTGTGGTAACCATCAAAAGCACTTTGGACATCATTTGCTCCAGAAGTAGGGTCACCATAGGTCCAATCAATACTGAAAAGATTGGTATAATTGTCTACTTTAAAATGAGTGGTTTCTTTTTCGCAATTGGCGTCAAGCGCAAGGATGCCCGCACTCGGTTGCGGACGCAAGGTAAATGTATGGCTGATTTCGTCTGTACAAGTGCCGTCTGAAATGATCAGTTTTACGGTGTAAGTACCTTCAGCATTGTATACATGGATAGGATTGGCTAAAGCTGAGGTATTATCTGCGCCACTGAGTGGATCACCAAAATCCCAAGACCAAGAGACAATATTTTTATCAGGAATATGCGTGCTCAAGTCCGTGAAAACAATATCGTCACCTCTACATCCATTGGTAATTTCAAAATCTGCTTTGATTGGAATTTCAATGATTTGGGTTGTCTTTTTAACACA
>DAOLFJ010000236.1:0-7382 GCA_035326365.1 Saprospiraceae bacterium
TATGCAAATCAATGTGAAAAAGAAACCAACTAATTGACATAATTTTTAATGATGGCTCAACTTCATAAAATAGCGAATTATATAGGTGGACAAATGTTAGTGCCTACTTCCGATCAGTATCTTGACAATTACGAGCCAGGGACAGGTCAGCCATACAGCTTGATACCGGACTCAGATCAAGATGATGTCAAGCAGGCAGTTGAAGCAGCAAAAAAGGCTTTCCCATCATGGTCATCATTGAGTAATGAAGATAGATCTGCTTGGCTGACAAAACTTGCAGATAAAATAGAAGAGCATCTCGAAGAATTTGCAGCAGCAGAAAGTAAAGATAATGGAAAACCAATATCGCTTGCCCGAATGATGGATATCCCTAGAGCAGTGTCCAATTTTAAATTTTTTGCGCATGCCATTACACAATACCATTCAGAGTCTCACCACATGGAAGGTGTAGGAATCAACTACACACTAAGACAAGCAATAGGTGTAGTAGGATGTATCTCGCCATGGAATCTACCACTATACTTACTTACGTGGAAGATCGCACCTGCACTTGCAGCAGGAAATACAGTAGTCGCCAAACCTAGCGAGATCACACCATTTACGGCTTATTTATTATCTCAAGCTTGCCAAGAAATAAATTTTCCTGAAGGAGTACTCAATTTTGTACATGGGCTCGGACCAAAAGTAGGCGAAGCCATCTGTGTACATCCTGAAATCAAAGCAATATCGTTTACAGGTGGTACTTCCACAGGCAAAAGAATAGCATCAGTGGCTGCACCCATGTTCAAAAAGTTATCTTTAGAGCTCGGTGGTAAAAACCCAAATATCATATTTGCAGATTGTGATTACGAAGATATGCTAGCCACAACAGTCAGATCATCTTTTGCCAATCAAGGTCAGATATGTCTCTGTGGATCTAGGATATTTGTAGAACGATCCATTTATGAGAAATTTAAAACCGATTTCGTGGCCAAAGTATCAAAACTGCAAGTCGGCGACCCAATGGATGATCAAACCAAAACGGGTGCTGTGGTCTCTGTAGCACACATGAATAAGGTACTATCTTATATCGAACTTGCCAAAACTGAAGGAGGAACCATTTTGGCAGGTGGTGAAAGGGTATATTTATCAGGTCGATGTGAAAATGGTTACTTCATAAAACCAACAGTAATAGAAGGCTTATCTTACGACTGCCGTACTAATCAAGAAGAAATATTCGGTCCCATAGTTACGATTATGCCATTTGATACCGAAGAAGAAGTACTCATGTATGCCAATAGTACCAACTATGGGCTTTCAGCTACTCTATGGACTCAAAATCTATCTCGAGCACATCGGATGGCAGAAAAATTAACTTCCGGTATCGTTTGGATAAATTGTTGGTTAGTACGAGATCTCAGGACGCCTTTCGGTGGAGTCAAGAACAGTGGTGTAGGCCGTGAAGGTGGCATGGAAGCCTTACATTTTTTTACAGAAGCGAAAAATGTCTGTATTAAATATTGAATTGTTGACAAGTGCTGAAATATTTATAAATAGTGGCTATCCACTATAACAATGGTAGTGAATAATCTATACATTTGTGCTTTATTTAACAATCAAAAATTTAAAAGCATGAGACCCCTTTTTATTCTACTGTTTTCTTTTGTTTTATTTTCAACTCAGACTAATGCACAACAAGATTATACATGGGAAGATTACGGTATTTCTTTTACACTTGCGGATGATTTTAAAGAAACAGTGAGCACAGGCGAAGAATTTTCTGCAGCAGGTGACGGTATGGAAATGACAATTATTCCATTTACAGATGAAACGATCGACGATACGGATATAACAGGGTATACAATGAGCATTGCAGCATCCCTTAATCTTGCTAGGATTGACGATGTAAGCACAATTAATTTTAATGGATTCAAAGGTGGATATGCTGAAGGCGAATTAGATGGGGCAAAAATATTCATTATGGGTGTAATTGATCCCAATTCCGATACAAACTTCTTTGTTATTATTACGTTTTTGGATGGAGACACCAATGCTGTAGATGAAGCTGTCAATATTTGCAAAAGTATTAGAAAGCTATAATCTGGTATGAATAAAAAAAGCGGTTTCCTCTTCTTTAAAAGGAAACCGCTTAAACATTTCGATATTATTTTTGCATGACCTACGTTAAATAGCTTTTACAAAAACTTCACAAAATTATGCAGATTTGGACATAAGCAACAATTTATAAACTTATGATGTTATAAATTTTGCTTATGAATATCCAGATATCCCAGTTAAAATATTTTATTGCATTAGCAACTACTAGAAATTATAGTCTAGCTGCTATAAAGTCCAATGTATCTCAGCCCGCACTCAGCATGGCCATAAAAAAAATGGAAGACGAGTTGGGCATTATTTTGATAGACAGAAAAAGTAATCCACTTACTCTTACTGAGAAAGGAGAGGTGTTGGCATCACAAATCATAAAGATTTTGGAGGAGATTCAGGTTATGGAAAAACTTGCATCAGATTTGCATCAAGATGACATGAAGGGTTCATTAAAAGTTAGTATCATCCCTACTTTAGCTCCCTATATCATACCACTTTTCGTCCAACAATTCAGTAAAAAGTATCCAGAAACAGAATTAATTATAGAAGAAGAAACGACAAAATCTATTCTTCAAAAACTAAAAACTTCTGAGACTGATGCAGGCATACTTGTCACACCAGTTGAAGAAAAATTATTGATTACTTATCCAATGTTTTATGAAGAGTTTTATGTTTTCCTCCATAAAAAAATGGATAAAGCTTACATTCTTCCGGAAGAAATAGATTTTAGGCATTTGTGGCTGCTAGAAGAAGGACACTGCATGCGGCACCAAATGATTAAGCTGTGCGAGCTAAGAAATATTGAAGAAAGTAATATAAAATACAATGCCGGTAGTATCGAATCACTCATGAATATAACCGAAGCTAGTGGCGGCATGACTATCATTCCAGAATTGTCCACTTGGAATCTGTCACCAGATCGAAAGTCAAGGGTGATTCCATTCTACGCACCCACACCTGTGCGTGAAGTCAGTATGATTCACCATAAATTTACCACAAAACTTAGGTTTATACTTGCACTGAAAGATGTTATTTCTGAAGTAATTCCTAGTTATATGAAGTTTAAGGAAAATCTAAATAGGATTGACATTGATTGATTATTCTTTAAACCAGCCAGAATACATCACATAATTATTAGCAATCCTGTCGATCTCTCCAGAAATTAATTCTTGACTGATATCTTTGACTTTTTTTGCTGGCACTCCAGCATAAATAGTTCCAGCTTCTACGTGTGTATTTTGAGTAACCACTGCACCAGCAGCGATGATAGAATTGCTTTCTACGACACAATTGTCCATAATGATTGCACCCATTCCTACTAGTACATTGTCATGAATCGTACAACCATGAACTATGGCATTATGTCCCACGGATACATTATTGCCAATAATAGTTGGATATTTCTGATAAGTACAATGTATCACAGCTCCATCCTGAATATTTACCTTATGACCCATTTTGATATAATTGACATCGCCTCTGATTACGGCATTGAACCATACACTACACTGGTCTCCCATACTAACTTCTCCTACTATAGTAGCATTTTCTGCTATATAACAATCATTTCCAAATTCTGGTGACTTGCCATTTACTGCTTTTATAATCATTTTTTTATTTTTTGTGAATCAATGATCGTTTTAATGATTTGATTTCCTATTTCGGTTCGAATATTTAGTTCGCTAATTTTTTTATTGTCTCTTGTTGGATATACTCTGTTTGAGAGAAAGACATAAGTTAGGTTGTATTTTGGGTCGACCCAAGTAAAAGTGCCCGTAAATCCTGAATGACCGTAACTTGACTCAGATGCTAAAGATGGTCCATTTTGAACGTTAGGGTTAAAATCCTTTTTGTCAAAACCTATCCCACGTCTAAGTTGAAATTCAGGAAATTGGTATTTTGTACATTCATTGATGACACTCGGTTTGATGTATTTTTTGCCACCATAACTGCCATTATTTAGATACAATTGCATAATTTTTGATAAATCATTTGCATTGCCGAAAAGTCCCGCATGTCCAGAAATGCCACCCATCATTGCTGCTCCTTCATCGTGAACTCGTCCATGTATCAGATTGTCTCTAAATAGGCTGTCATACTCTGTTGGTACTATTTTTTCAAGGGATGATTTAGGATTATAACTTATTGAGTTTGCACCGATTGCTTTGTAAGTTTCTTGGAGGTAGAATGGCATAGTTTTGCCGGTAAGTCTCCTAATTATTTCTGGATAAAGGTAAAAATGTAAGTCGCTATAGACATAATCATACTTAACACCATTTGATTTATTTGAAGGTGTATTTAGCTCCGACTCTTTGATTTGTTGAATGATTTTTTTAGGATAATCACGATGAAGCCACAGATGATCACCTATTTGAATGGAATATTCATTTGATTGTTCTTTTTGAAAAGTCTTTGCCTTCCAAACTAAGCCATACTTGTTCGTGACATCTTTCCATAATGTCGGATCATTTTTAATTGATGCAGTGTAATCAATTGATTTTGTCGTTTTTTTGCCGAAAAGCCTTTTGAAAAATCCAGGTTTTTTAAAAGTAAATACAAATCTTTTTTCTAATACATTTTCTGTTAATAAAGCATTTTGAAGCGTACCTAAACTGTCAATAGCATCTTTCCAGAAAGGAATCCAGGATTTCAGTCCTGAACGATGTGTGAGCATGTCTCTAAAGGTAAGATCAGCCTTATTACTACCTTTAAATTCTGGATAATAATCTACCAATCGTGTATCTAAATCAAATTTTTCTTCGCTCATTAACTGCATTACAGCTAGCATCGTACCACTTATCTTTGTTATGGAAGCTAGGTCATACAAATCTGAAATTTTGACCAATCCTTTTGTTTGATTATTTGTGTTCGGAGCTTTTTTCAGTGTAGTTTGTAGATTAGATGTATTGTCCATTGCATCATCTATGAATGTATATTTTGTGCCAGAATCTAAGTTATTTTCCAAAGTAAAAGCACCATCTTCGTACTTATGATATCCATAAGATTTTTGAAAAATGACCATATTGTCTTTTGTAACCTGAAGCACACAACCAGGATAGGCATTTGCGTTGAGCCCTACATTCACTACAGAATCAAGCCTGTTTTCAAGCATTACCCTATCAATACCAACTAACTCAGGTACACCATAGGCCAATCTTTGTATCGGTAGTAGATTTATTCCCATTCCTTCATTAAAAGAATTGTCTAATGAAATAGGTAATCTGCCCCTTGTCGGAATTGCTCCGAAAATCGCTTGTGCTGCTGCCGACTCTGTAAATTGTGTCATCTGATAAGCCATCAATAGCGTGTGAGATTTTGCCAATTCTGGGATTTTCCCAAGTATGAACGGATTCCCAAATAAAGATATAACCACATTATCTTGGATAGCTAGTTTGGAGATATGTTTTACGTTGGAAGGTGTCAATCCATATTTGCTACTTGCTCTTATATTAATCAAATGGACACCAACCAAAACTACATCATACTTTGCTGTTTTCTCTACAATACTTTGGACTAATGAGTCATTTGCTTCTTTCGGAACGTGGTAGTAATCAACATCTGTATAATTTTTTACGATTCTTAAAAAATCAGATTCATAAGTGCCTTCAATAGAAACTACGGCAATTTTTTGAGTTAAATCATTTATGGGAAGTAACTTTTTATCGTTTTTTAGACAAGTAATACTTTCATAGGCAAATTGATGATTTAGGACATCAGCTCTGATCGAATTTAAGTCTTCGACTAGGTTTTTCATTTCGATAGGTTTATATTTATCCAATCCTATCCAAGACTTTGCCATTAAGATTTTTTTGACTTTAGTATCTAAGATTTTCATACTGATTCTCCCACTATTTACCGCATCTTTGATCGCTTGAAAAGCAATAGGAACATCTATAAACGTCTCTAATACATCATTACCAGCCAGGATTGCTTGGACCATTGCTTCCCCTGGAGGGAAATTTTTGACAGCTCCTTTCATTTCCATCGCATCTGTAAAAGTAAGGCCTTCAAATTTTAAGTCTTTACGCAATAATTTATCAACAATGGCAGGAGAAAAAGTGGAAGCTAAACCTGAAGTAGTATCAAGTGCAGGAATATTCAAATGTGCCGTCATGACACCACTAAGTCCCGCATCTATCAATTTTTTGAATGGGTACAACTCTATTTCTTTTAGTCTTGATATGTCGTGTTTTATCACAGGCAAGTCGTGGTGGGAATCCACATCTGTATCGCCATGTCCCGGAAAATGTTTGGCTGTACAAAACAATCGTTGGCTTTGCATTCCTTTCATGTACGCAAGTCCTTTATTTGCAACAGCTTCTTTATTTCCGCCAAAAGACCTAAAATTAATTACAGGATTATTGGGATTGTTATTGACATCAACCACAGGTGCATAATTAATGTGGACACCTATTCGTTTGCATTGTCGCGCCACTTCTACACCCATAGCTTCTAATAGATCATCACGACCTTGCACTGCACCCAAGGTCACTGCATAAGGAAATCTATCCGTACTATCCAGTCTCATACCAAGTCCCCATTCAAAATCTTGGCCTATCATCAAAGGTGTTTTAGATAGTTTTTGCAAACGATTTGTAATTAATGCCTGAGTGGTAGGATTAGATGCAAAAAAAACAATTCCCCCTATTTTATATTCTTTTACCCATAGTTCAAGCGTAGCCAAATCATGCGGTTTACCAGAGTAATTACCACGTGGCATCAACAATTGACCAATCTTCTCATCCAACGTAAGGCTAGTAAAAACAGAATCTACCCATTTAGTATTATGCTCCGTCAAAAAAGCAGGTTTTTGACCTGATCCTATAAAGGAATACATCAAACAAGCTAAGATACTTAACCATTTATGAATAGAAATCATGAATTTACATATTAACGAATGACAAAAGTAGTGAATCCTAGTCAAGATAGCTGAAATTTTGAGAAGAATATAGTTTGTTATTGAAGGTTGGGATTTTGACATCGCATTTTGAAACAGTTAATCAAAATGGTTGGTTTTTCAGAAACATGTTACTTGATTGATATTAAACTAACAAGGTATGGTTTTTTTGATCAATTAAAATTTTATGTTTCTCCTGGGGCTAAGAATATACAGTCTAGATAATGAAGTGTGTAGAAAAAAATGTGCAAACTCCAGAGAAGAAAAATTAGACATTTATTTCTTCACATCTTATTATACTCTCTCAAGATTTTTATTACGTCATCTTCACTTAGTTGAGTAATATTTGCAATCAGCGGAATAGGTAACTTATTATCAAAACAATTAAGCACTACCT
>DAOLFJ010000237.1:0-7376 GCA_035326365.1 Saprospiraceae bacterium
AGTTACGGTCAATCCACTACCAGTAGTTACGATCAGTGGCGATACAGAAATATGTGTAGGTGAAACTACTACACTTATTGCCAACGGAGGTACTAGTTATAGCTGGAGTAACGGTAGTACGTCGGCAGCTGTAAATGTCAATCCAATTGTCAATACCTCATATAGCGTTACAGTAACTGATGCAAATGGATGTAGTGCTTCGACAAACATTACGGTTATAGTCAATCCATTACCGACAGCAACAATTACTGGTAATAGCGTTATTTGTGAAGGTGATTCTACTTTATTAACAGCAAATGGTGGCATTACTTACTTGTGGAGCAATGGAAGCACAACTAAAACAGTAATTGTATCTCCTTTGGTAACTACAACTTACACAGTGACAGTTACAAATAATTTTGGATGTATTGATACTGCTTCTATTACCGTTTCTACTAGTCAGAAACCAGACATAATCATAACGGGTATAGACAAAATTTGTAAAGGTGATTCTTCGATTATAGTGGCTACGGCATATAGTAATGTAGAATGTCCAGGTTTATGTGAAGTTGAAAGTCCACAAGTAATTGCTTATTGGGCTTTAGATGCATGTTCTTCATTTATGAATTTAGGTACCCATATGGATTATTCAGAATTCAAACCAATAATAACAAACCCTAATTGTACATCTGTAGCTGCGGGAAATGTACATAGAATAAATGGCAACAAACATTCTTGTACACCAGGTCCAGAAAGTGTAGCAATGTGTATTGGTTCTCAAAAAACTTGTAATCCGTCAAAATTGAACTTTAGTCAGTCATTAAGATTTGAGGTGGAGTTAAATCCTGCACAGGGTGGAACGATTTCAGGATTGCAATTTTATGAACAGTCACCTGAAGTTTATCAATGGGTAGACGGTGCTTCAGGACCAAATAATTTCGCTACCAAATATGTCTTGAGAGTTTCGAAAAATGGTGACGTTATCTATTATGATGACCAACTTAATACCAATAGAACATGGGGATTGGTAGAATTTGATTTTTCTGATAATCCTAATTTTGCTACATTAGGTATAGCGACATATCTATTCGAACTTGTACCTTATTGCACTGTAAATAATGGCGCTACGGAGTCTGTATGGGATATTGATGAGATCAAGGTTTTAGGAGGATGCTGCAATGCGACCACTAGTGAAATAGCATCTTATGTATGGTCTAATGGGGAAACAGGCCCTTCTATTACTGTAAAACCTACAGAAACAACTTCTTACACAGTCACAGTTACTGATTGCAATGGTTGTTCAAATGTAGAAGAATACGAAGTAGTTGTTAATTGTTTAATGGCTGACTTAGGTCCTGACAGAATGATTAATCTTGGCGAAACATTGGTTTTAACACCAATTATTACTGGTAAATCTAGTTGTTCAGAAGATGATAGTTTGAATACGATCAAATATCTTTGGTCAACTGGTGAAACAACACCAAGTATTACTGTCACACCATCTAGTTCGACGTTCTACCGTGTGACAGTTATAGATTGTAACGATTGCAGAGACACAGAAAGTCTATCTATTCATGTGATGATGGCAAGACCAATTATTACTTATCCAAATCCAGCAACTGAGAGGGTAAATATCAGCTCAGAAATACCGTTTGAGTCAGACATGAGTATTAGGATTTTAAGCTTAGACAACTCAGTAATTTTTGATAGTGGATTGCAAATGGTGAAAAATACACCAACAAATGCAACTTTAGTATTCCCTACAAATATCGTGAATGGTGTTTATATTCTTGAGATTAAAAACGGTGACCGTATTTATACTGATAGAATTATCATATTGAAATAACAAGTAAGTTATATCTTGTTTTGATTTTAAAAATGCAACTCCTTATAGCTATAATGGAGTTGCATTTTTTTTACTGGTTGTTATAGAACCATAAATCTCCTTATATCAAAAATAAATGAAGTCTATTAGGCAATAAAAATTTAAACATACTCTTAACACAGAACTGAAATTAAGTGATTGAATAAATTTGTATGATTGATATAGTTTAACTTGACTGTTTTGAAGTTTCTATAGATTAATCGATTTAAAATCAATAGAATGATTATATAAAATACATTTGGTGTACGTGTTTATTTTCAAAGCGTAGTTGGAGCCATATATCTATTTATAAAATATATTAGAATTTGTAAAGTATTCTGGAGCTAGAATACCACAAAACATTATTTGTCTAATCAAATAGTTTGAATAAACCAAGACAATTATAAATCTCAAATAAGTGCACTAAAAAAGCAGCCGTAAAATAATATTACGACTGCTATTTTATCTTTTGTTGGTAGAGTAAAGTTTAATTTGCTTTACTTACGAATTTGTTTACAGCATAACTTGCCTTGTTTATCACATCATAATTAATGTTATAAACATGGAATTTTCCGGTTACCTCAACCGACACCACGCCTGACATTCTTAAAATTTTCAGATGCTGCGATGTAATACTTTGTTCTAAATCAAGACTACTATAGATTTTGTTTACATTGATCGATTTATTCTCATCAATGTATTCCAAAATTTTTAATCTCAATGGGTGAGCTAAAGCTCGCATCAACTCCGAAGAATAATGTAACTTATCCTTATCGAAAGTAACTTTTGTACCTCTCATGTGTGTTCCTTATTTTTTATTTTTAAGACCTTGGCACAAATATGATGAGATATTTTTTATTGACCAAACAAATATTAAAAAAATATCTAATTTATACCAAAAAAACTTAAAATAAGCTTAAAAAGGACGCAAAATCAAAAAAGTAGGTAAATTTTTGTTACATAAATCGTTGATGTTCATTTAATAAATGTGATTGACTAAAAGTAAAATTTAACTAGTCAAATCTTCCACTAAAGTAGAAATCTGACCTAATCTCTCTTTATCTAGAGAGTAATAGATAAATTTACCTTGTCTATCTGTTGCCACCACACCAGCTCTCCTTAGAATAGCTAAATGCTGTGACGCTACTGACTGTTCCAATCTCAGTTTGATATAAATATCAGTGACGGTCATGGTCTCACCATCTTCTAAAAGATCGATGATTCTTTGGCGGAGTTTGTGATTAACAGCTCTCAATACGAGAACCGCTTTTCTTAGGTCAGCATAATCGAGCTGAACCTCCTTTCCTCCCTTCTTCAGGGTAACTGTTTCGTTCTTCTTATTTCTCATGCGAAATGATTTGTTAGTTCACGGAATTCAGATAGGATAATCCAATAACCATACCAAAGAGTGTCGTAACAGAAAATAATTTTTTAATTTTTTTAATATCACAAATAGTAATATATGTAAGTAACTATTATCTAGTAATAAAAGTTCAATATACTAGAATAAATTCTTATTTGATTTTGTAATATTAGGGGCCTTGAAATAATTGGGGACGTAGTAAGCTATATCTACAAATTCATTCATCAGGTACTTTTCCACGGCCAAACTACTCATGTAAGTTGATGATGTCTTTATATGATGTAATGTGAGCTTTTCAGAGGGATAGTTTTCTATAAATTTACTAGCTCCCGAACCACATAAATGAATTTTTGATGCTAGTGTTAATTCTTGTAGACTGTTTTCGGATAGTATATGCGCTTGTGTATCTAGTATTTTAACGAGTCTCTTGTCGAATATTGCAGTGTACACTTCCAGCCTTCTCGCATCTATCATCGGGATTATGACGTCTTCATCGGCTATGTAATCTTGTGATATGCCAGCTGCTAGTATCTGCAAACTGTCTATCGCTATCATAGGTATATTTAGACCATAGCACAGTCCTTTTGCAGTGGCAGCGCCTACACGTAATGATGTATACGAACCAGGTCCGTCACTTATGGCTATCGCATCTATTTGACTTATTAATAGATCACTTTCTTTTAGACATGATTGTATCAACAAGGTGATGACCTCACTATGGCTGTTTAGCACTTGCGATTCAGCTATTTTTATCAACTTACCATCTTTAGAGATAGCAACTGAACATACATCCGTGGACGTTTCTAATTGAAGGATGATGGGCATAAGTAAGCTTATTTTTTACCCAAAAGTGACTTGTACTTATTTGTGTCTTTTAGAACGGAAATCGCTTCTTTTACTTCTACGTCATCATCTAAGGTTTGTTGTACCTTACCTTTTTGGAAGTAGTATCGGGTTACGATCTCTTTTTCTATCTCATCTATAATTTGCTCTTTGGCAAGTTCTAAGTCTTTTGATTTATTATCATTGATTTTGTCTTGAAGCTTTTTGACATCATTGAGCAAATCCTTTGAAGTGGCAGACTTTTCTATTTCTGACTTCATACTTTTTAGATGTTTTTCTGCTTCAAGTTCATAGGTAAAGTTTTTCTTCTTTACAAAAGCTACAAAATCATTGTAATCTGTAAATTGGAAGGTTCCTACTTTTGCTATGCTATCTTTACCTTTACAGAATTTATTTACATAATCAAAGATAACATATTGATCTAATAATGCCTGAGTGACAGGGTATTTTTCTTTGGCCGGCAGTTTTATATCTGGTGCTACACCTCCACCATCTAAAACGATTCGACCATTTCGGGTTTTGAATTTTGACCTTTGACTATCAGGGATATCTTTAGGTTCGCCATTTTCATATTCTACGCCTTGGATACATCTACCACTTGGTATATAATATTTTGAAGTCGTTATTTTTAATCTAGAATTGTAACCTAGCTCTCTGGTATTCTGTACTAATCCTTTGCCAAAAGAACGCTGACCTATCAATACGCCTCTATCCAAGTCTTGCAATACGCCTGAGACAATCTCTGATGCCGATGCCGATCTTTTGTCTATAAGTACTGCTACTGGAATATCGAGATCTAAAGGCGGCGCTATGGTCTTGAATGTTTGGTCGCGCTCCTTTATTTTTCCTTTTGTCGTTACGACTATCTCACCTGTAGGGACGAAAATGTTGCAAATATTGACTGCTTCATGTAGTAACCCACCTCCATTCTGACGTAAATCTAGGATGACGCCACTCATATTTGGGTTTTTTGACTTTAAGTCTTTCAAGGCTTTGGATATATTGGCACCAGCATTTTGGGTGAAAGTGGTCAATGAAATATAACCCACACCATCTGCCACAAATCCTGAATAAGGTACATTCGGTATGTTCACTTCTCCACGTACGAGATTTTTGCTTTGAATGATGGTTTCTCCTTCTGGTTTTATAGTCATTTTTATCTCAGTGCCTGGGATACCCCTCATGATTGCGTTGATTTCTTCTATTTTTTTGCCTTCGATATTGACATTATCTATGGAGATGATTTCGTCACCTGCTTTTAGACCTGCTTTTAATGCTGGACCACCTTCGTATGGCTCTACGATTTTAAATTTATTGTCGATAATGGCTACTTTGGCACCTATACCTTGATATTTTTCATCATCATTGATCCAATAACTTTCTATTTGAGATTCTGATACGAAATTGGTGTACGGGTCTAGCGAATGTGTCATAGCATCTATCGCTGTCCGCATCATGGTAGATGGATCTAGTTCGTCTACAAAGTTTGTATTAAGCTCTTTGTAAACGCTAATGAAGATTTCTAGATTTTTGCTTATTTCAAATAATTTGTCATTCGTATATGTCGCAGCGGCAATTCCTGAAAACATGACTGCTCCTATGATGATAAATTTTAATCTTCTGGTCATTATATAAGTGTATTTGGTAAGGATAACGCAATCCTGATTGATTATTCTCTTATAAAAGTGTTAATTTCTTCAAAAAGTTCATTTGGTTTGTCCACATGTACCCAATGTCCGGCTCCCTCGATGGTGACGATTTTTGAATTTGGAAAAGTCTGTTTTATCTTAGGGATATCTTCTTCTCTGATATAATTGGACCGAGAACCGCGAATAAACAGTGTTTTTGTCTCACATGGATGGTCAAATTTTATTTCATCCAAGATGTTATCATACTCCTTATATAATAATGGTAAGTTTAGTTTCCACTCAAAGCCACCTTCTATTTTTCGAGTAAGATTTTTCATGAGGAATAGCACTGTACCAAGATCATTTAGTTTTTCCATGAGTATTTCCTGAACATCATCTCGTGAAGTTACTTTTTCTAAGTCCACTGCAAATAGGGCATCAAAAACATCTTCATGCCCAGACGGGTATTGTCTGAAACAAATATCGATTACGACTAGCTTTGTAATCATATCTTCATGCTGTGATACGAATTGAAGGCTAGTTTTACCACCCATACTATGCCCTATGAGTATGGTCTCATGTATCCAATTTTCTTCCATCCATCTCAGAAGGTCGTCTGCAAGTAGTGGATAATTAAATGCATCTGTGTGGTCAGACCTGCCATGATCTCGCTGGTCGATGAGAAAAGTCATAAATCCTTCATCCTCTAGTTTTCGAGCTGTGGTGAGCCAATTATCTAAAGTGCCGAATAGTCCATGTAATATAATGATAGGTGGACCTTGACCTACGGATTTGAAATTTAAAACTGGATTCATAACCAATGTACGTTTTAAAATAATATGGCAAATTTAGTCATCTCCTGAAAGATATTTAAATTGTTCATCAGATAACTCGAGTAAAAGTTTAATTTCTTTGTCTTTTACTTTATTTTCTCTGAGAGAATAAATCATTTTGCGATTTTCATAGACGGCTTGATTTATCAAATATTGTTCACCTACTAGTTTGTATTTACGTGCAGTCACATATCCTAATGAATATTTTTCTGACTTTATTTCCATCTGATTAGGTATGAGTTCTCTAAGACCAAAATCCCAATCTCCATTGATGATGATTTCGTCACTGTAAAATTCAAATGGACCTACTATTTTATATCCTCCCACAAAAAAAGTATCTACGTATTGTTCGAATATTGGTTTTCCTTTACCCACAAAAACTGCGTTTTCAAAGTAATACTTTCCTCTGCCTGGGTTAAGAAAAGTTTTTCTGTTGTAGTTAAGTTGAAAAGTTATCCCTTCACCATTGTTGAATTTTACTTTTCTATTTCCAGGTGGTAATTTGATAGCATAATAACTTTTTTTAGGTAGTGTAAATGGAGGGCGATCATCAATTTCAACTACGATATCTTCCTCCGAACTATTCTCCATTTCTACCAAGATGGGTTCACGTGTACAACTAAATATACAAAAAAAGGAAGCAATTAACAACATTAATTTCATCTGTTTCATAGAGAAGGTATTTTGATTTTATATAAATACTAAGATAGGACAAATTTAGAAAAAAAATTAAGAGTATGATTAAAAATTTTCTTAGTAGCTAATCAATAGGTTATGGTTCTGGCGATAAAAGAATTAAAGAGTTTAGTGCACTAAACGATGAGATTATTTTGAAGCCAGGTTCATAAGATATTGATTATAAGGCA
>DAOLFJ010000238.1:0-7349 GCA_035326365.1 Saprospiraceae bacterium
ATCCATTCGTCGCATATTTAGGATGAAAACAGAGACCCAACAAACCTCTTTCATTAGATACTGAATTTACTTTATTATCAATATCTATAAATGGGGTAGGGAGTACAGATCCAGTTTCATCTATGATTTTTATCTTCCCATCTTTTTCTGTAATAAATAATCTTTTGTCATTAGGGATTCCTGAATTAGAAATATCTACAGGTTTATTAAAACCAGAAGCAACATCTTTGAGCGTAAATAATTGAGCTTTGAGATTACTAGTAATAATGGATAAAGAAATAAGTAAAAGTAAATTCTTTAAATACATATGATCTAATTTGAAGTGAAAATAAAGTAATTTGGAGTAAACACGAAAACACCTTTAATAATAAGAATGACTTTATTAATATTGGTAGGATTTTAATGGTAAATATTGATTGGAATATACTCATTAACAGCCTAAAAAGATTTTTGTTTTTAAAGGGCCTTGACTGTAGTATTATGGGAGAAATAAAAAAAAGAGTGTAAAAAACATTTGTTCCTTACACTCTTCTATTAGGTAAGAATGAACTCAGATTAAAGCACTGTATCTACATTTGTGTATTCTAGTCCAAATGCATCGGCAACACCTTGATAAACTACTTTTCCATTGACAATATTTAATCCTAATTTCAATTCATTATTTTCTCGACAAGCTTTTTGCCATCCTTTTTCAGCTAACTGAAGTGCATAAGGCAATGTTGCATTTGTAAGCGCTAAGGTAGAAGTGTAAGGAACTGCTCCAGGCATATTTGCTACGCAATAATGTACCACATCATCTATTATAAATGTTGGGTCATCATGTGTGGTAGGTCTACAAGTTTCTATACATCCACCTTGGTCTACTGCCACATCTACGATAACAGTTCCAGGTCGCATGTCTTTAAGCATCTCTTTGGTGATAAGATTTGGCGCCTTCGCTCCAGGTATTAAAACTGCCCCTACGATCAAGTCATGGTTTACAATTAATCTTCTGATGTTCATCTCATTAGAGAACATTGTGATCACATTGGCAGGCATGACATCATTCAGATATCTCAATCTCTTTAAACTTACGTCTAAGATAGTTACGGTAGCTCCTAGGCCAGCAGCCATTTTAGCAGCTTGTGTACCTACGACACCACCACCTAAGACAAGTACTTTTCCAGGAGATACACCAGGTACTCCGCCTAATAATACGCCTCTACCTCTTTGTGGCTTTTCTAGATATTTTGCACCTTGTTGGATGGCCATTCTACCTGCAACTTCTGACATTGGCACTAAAAGTGGTAATGATCTATCCGATGACTCCACAGTTTCGTAAGCACAACAAATTGCATTACTTTTGATCATAGCCATAGTTAATGGTTCATATGATGCAAAGTGGAAATATGTAAATAATAGTTGGTTTGGTTTTATAAGGCCATACTCTTTTTCAATTGGTTCTTTTACTTTGATGATCATCTCCGCGATACCATAAATATCTTCAATAGTAGGCAAAATTTTTGCACCTGCGTTGATATATTCTTCATTTGTAAAACCTGATCCTTCTCCTGCATTACTTTGGATATAGACCGTATGTCCTCGTTTGGTAAATTCAAGTGTACCACCTGGTGTAAGTGCTACACGATTTTCATTTGTTTTGATTTCTGTTGGAACTCCAATTATCATTTGAAAGGGTATTTATTGATATTGTGTAAATAAATTTAAAATCAGTGCGAAAATATAAAGGATTTTCTTAAAAATCATTATTTAACTCAATAATATTCTAAAAAACAACTTGCTCCAACCATTAATCAACGTATGTCGTTTTATGAGGGTAAAATATTACTTTGTTAAAAAATCAAAATATATTGTATTTATTTTGATTTTATGAGTTGCTTACTATATATTTGTTTAAGATTTGATTACATCGTAAAATTATAAAAAGTTGTAAGAGACTCATTAAAATAAAATTATATATTTACTTAAACTTAAAATCAATTTATTATGAGAATTAGTATGATCAATGTGATTGTCTTTTTGTTTTTCGCTATTACTTCGTTTGGACAATCTGATGAACCTTCCAAATCAAAACTTGTCTATCATCCAGCAGAAAAAGTAACAGTCGATCAATTTTTTGATTACTACAAAAATAAGGAAGGAGGTATGGATGATGTTACTATGATTGCCGCCCCAAAAGGGAAATCTAAATTTTCAAACCAACACCCCAAATTCAGCCAATCTTACAAAGGGATTGAAGTTTATGGATCGACTTATAGTTTACATTTAAAAGATGGTTTTGTACAGTACACTACTGGTAAAATATATAATGACATAAATATAGATGTTACACCGACTATAAGTGAAGACGCTGCTAAGAGCACTGCTACGCAGCATGTTTTAAGAAAAATAAGCAAGGCAAGTGATAATCATCTAGTACATGATAAGATGAAATCTGATGTAAAAGGTTTGGTGATAATAGATGTTTTGTATCCTAAATCATCTGGGAAATATACATTAGCTTATAAAATAGAAGTCAAAAGTCTGATGAAAGCTATTAAATATGAAGTCATTGCTTCAGCTGTAAATAATACGATCATTTTTGACCAAAGTTTAATCAAGCATGGTAATGCAAATGGAATAGGTAAAACCTTATATTATGGAAATCAAAATATTGTCACTGACTCCTTGGCACCGAATAGATTTGTCCTCCGTGATTTATCTAGGGGGAAAGGGATTACAACTTACACAAACGCGAATGGCAATTCTAATGAATTGATAGTCAATACTAATAATGTGTGGGACAATGATGAAGTAAATGATTTAGTTGCTATAGATGCACACTATACAACTGCTGCATTTTATGATATGATGGTGGAGCATTTTGGGTATTCAGGTGTCGATGGTGAAGGAGGCTCAATGAATCCGGTCATTCATGTAGATGGTGAAGATAACTATGTTAATGCTTTTTGGGATGGTGAGAATGCTTATTTTGGTCATGGCAACTGTCATAATGGACCTTTGACTACGCTTTCAGTAGTGGCACATGAGTTTACACATGGAGTGACTCAGTACAATTCAAATTTGATATACAATGAAGAATCTGGTGCACTAAATGAATCCTTGAGTGACATTTTCGGAAAGTCATTAGAATATTTTGTTGATAATGAGAATTTTAGTTGGGATTTAGGACCTGAGTTTGCATTGAGTAAATTTGCGAGTACTTTTAGATCTATGTCAGATCCCAATATGCAAGGTAATCCTAAAAGATATAAAGGCCTATATTGGGAAGATGGCGCGGATGTTCATTTTAATAGTGGCGTGCTGAATCATTGGTTTTATTTATTGGTAGAGGGTGTGACAGGAGATAGTGAAGGTATCCCATTTGCTGTTAATAAAATGGATATAGACGAAGTGCTCCAAGTATTGTTTTTGTGCCAAACATCATACCTTACACCATCTTCAGATTATCCTGCAATGTACGAATTTACATTGCTTGCTTGTGAAGATCTTTATGGAACAGGGTCTCCTCAATACGCTTCTATGAAGGAGGCTTGGAAAGCAGTAGGATTGCCCGTAGAAGTGTCCAACGAAGATGTCTTGGACCTTAGTTTGTCCACTACAAATTTCTATAATATAACTTGTATATCAGAAGATTTTTATTCTTTGGGTGTTATTATTAGTAATTTAGGTACTTTACCCGTCGGAGCAGGTGAAGTTATGGATATTGAAATAAATGGCGAATTAAGAAGTTTTACCCTTAATGAAACACTTAATCCTGGAGAGAGCGTTGATTTTGTTATAGATGATGTTATTTTTTTGAATGAGTCTGGTTTTGAATTTATTAATTTAGGATTATTTTTCTTTGACGATAATGGAGGGAATAATAATGCAAGAGTTCTTCTGAATAATTTTGCAGCAGATGCTCCTGATTTACAATTAGCTGGGACGGAAGTTCTTACTGGTTCTTGTGGGGCTGCTAATATTAATTTAGCAACTTATGTAACCAATAATTCTTGTCAAGAAGTACCCGTAAATACAGAAATTACGCTTAAAATTTACGACGGGTCAATTTTGGTCAAAGAGGTAAAGGAAATGACAAAATATCCAATATTAGCTGGAAGTTTTTACCAAATAAATTTTAGCATGAATTCGGGGGATTACTTTTATGATGTGGAACTTGAATGTGCCATTGATTCTGATGTATCCAATAATATGGACTTTTTGTATATTTCAGAAAGTAGTATAGTAGATGAAGTTTTTGCTTTTAATTTTGATGACGAAGAATTTGCTAACATGTTTGAGCTTTCTGATGAATTGGAGAATACTAACTATAAAGGCGAAACTTTCCTTGCAGCTACGGGTAGTTTTTTTGCAAGTGCACCATGTCCCGATCCTGATAGGAATTTTGAAAACATAAATGGTGGTTCGTTTAATATAGCATCTGCATGTATTGATCTTACATCATTCTCCAATCCAAGACTATCTTTTGATATGATTCAGTTTAGATCTGGTGCTTATGATTTTTTTGAAGACCCATTGGTATCTTCCCAAACGTCAATAATGAAACTTTCATATTATAATGATGATCAAAGTTATTCAACTTTCATTTACGGCCAACCAGAAGATATACTTACTAATCATAATCAATATTTACCGCAGGGTTTTGTAGGCAAACTTGAACTTAGTTTTTATAATAGCTCAGGAAATGGGTATTTTTCACCTTTTGAAACGAATGGCATAGATGCTATCTTGATAGATAATCTTATCTTAGAAGATGTGAATAGTACTGAAAATGCTGATATTTCTAATTTTAAATTACAGCCAAATCCTGTTTCTGACATTTTGACCTTACATACCCACAATCTAGATGAATCGATTGCACAAATTTTTAATACACAGGGCCAGTTAATGAAAAACATTTCTTTATCATTAATGGGTAATGAACACAAAATTTCAGTTGCCGACCTTAATCCTGGTTATTATATCATGAAATTAAATAGTAGTAAAGGAAGTCCAGAAGTTTTACCTTTTGTAAAAATTTGATGGATATAATTTTTGGGTTTAAAGCATAGTCTTATCTCTCAGCATTGGAAGAATAAGATGTGAAATAAAAAAAACGTGCATTTAGTCAAAAACTAAATGCACGTTTTTATTTAAATTAATCCTTAGATTAGATATGTATATTCTCAACTATTTCAAGACCATAACCAATCAGTCCAACGCGTTTTTTCTCGTGATTGGAGATGAGTTTTATTTTGGAGATACCCATTTCTCTGAGTATTTGGGCACCTGTACCGAAATCTCTTTGCTCGTCAGATGTGGCAGGATTGTTATAAGGATTCACATCTAGCGATCTTAATTTATCCAGTATAGAATCTGTTTTTTCGCCATGTCGCATAAATAACAAAATACCCTTACCTTCTTTTGCTATCAGTTGAAGAGATTTGGTCAATTGGTCTGCATAACCATCAAATAGAATGCCCAAAATATCGCCTGTTTCTGTACTCGAATGTACTCTCACTAGGGTAGGTTCGTCTGTATGAAATTGACCTATAGAAAATGCTAAGTGTATATCACCTGTAGTCAATTGTCTAAAGGCTTTAACTGAAAATTTGCCGTATGGTGTTTGGATTTCAGTTTCCATTTCTTTGGTAACTAACCGCTCTGTCTGCATTCTGTATGCAACAAGATCTTTTATGGTTATGATTTTAATACCTAAAGATTGACCTATTTCTATTAGCTCAGGTAATCTAGCCATAGAACCATCTTCGTTTAGGATTTCTACTAATACCCCTGCAGGATAGCAACCTGCAAGTCTTGCTAAATCTACGGCAGCTTCTGTGTGTCCTGTTCGTCTGAGTACTCCACCTTGTTTTGCGATCAGTGGAAAAATATGGCCCGGTCGAGCAAAATCATGTGCTTTTATATCAGGATTTACTAATGCTTTGATCCCTGTCGCCCTGTCATAAGCAGAAATTCCTGTGCTGCAGCCGTACCCTACGAGATCTATAGAGACAGTAAATGCGGTATTATGTAATGCCGTATTTGATTTTACCATTAATTCTAGATCAAGTTCTTTTGCCCTTTCTTCTTCGATAGGAGTACAGATCAGCCCGCGACCGTGTTTGGCCATAAAATTTACCATTTCTGGTGTGATTTTTTCTGCGGCACATATGAAGTCACCTTCGTTTTCTCTGTCTTCATCATCTACTACGATAAGTAATTTACCATCTCTTATATCTTGAATAGCTTCTGGAATGGTATGTAATCGGATGTCTTTTTCTACGACAACTTCTGCTAACATGGACTATTATTGTTTGTTTGTGAAAATAGAACTTAAAATCAAGCCATTTTGTTTCCAATCAAAGTTTTGTTTTACAAAGATTTTGGCATTTTGGCTTATTTGTGATCTCAAAAGATCGTTTTTTAGGAGTAAATCAATTTTTTCGGCAAATTGTATTTCATCATCTGCGAGTAGGATTTCTTCCCCATCTTTGGCTCCGATTGCATTATTTACGACCGTAGTGGTGATGCATGGAATACCCATAGCCATAGCTTCTAATATTTTATTTTGTTGACCTGTGCCTGACCACAATGGCGCTACAAATATATGTGCTTGACCATATGCAACTCTTATATCTTCTACCCATCCTGTGATGGAGACATTATCCGATTGTAAGGCTTTGACTCTTGGTGCAGGACTTGTACCGGCGAGTAAAATAGTTACCGATTGACCACATTTGGGTATAATGTTATTTACAAGAAATTCTGCTGCTTCTATATTGGGTAAATAGCCCATGTTGCCAACAAAAACGATATCTACTTTTTTAGATTGTTTTTCGAATTCAAAGAATGATGGATCTATCCCATTGTGTAGAATGTGTATGTCACTAGCTTTAGGGAATGAAAACTGAGCTTTGTCTTGCTCTGAAATAATTGTTAAATGGTCAAATTTTTCTGCAATGGTTGCTTCATATCTGATCATACGACTAGCTTCCATATTATAGATGTACTTAGAAAAACCCTTGGCAACATTCGCACGGCGTTTCATCCCTATGCCAAATGAATCCATATAGTCTAGTGTCTTTGTGACAGGCATATCTTTACAATATTCTGCCATCCTTGTGAGTTGGCAAAAGATGTGATCTGGTTGAATATTGGCTGTAAGGTCTTGTATGATTTGATATATTTTGGCACTATAAAACCAAGCTATCTGATATGGAATACCAGTAGAAAAAGCCTTGATTAATGAGATTGTTCGTTCGAATGATGCTATACGAATGATATGCAATTCCTTGACCAAGGGTCTTATCTTTTCCAAATCTGATTTTGATGGATCATCATCGACAATACTTAAAAGATAAACT
>DAOLFJ010000560.1:0-1547 GCA_035326365.1 Saprospiraceae bacterium
GTCTTGCTATTACCTTTCATCAGGAGATTACCATCACCTTTGAGTAAGCTTCCTTCCATTCGTAAATTGAGATCATATTTGGACAGATGTTTATCTTTATCTTGATTAGGTACGATGGATTTTATAAATTTGTCACCGTCTTGGATGAGAACTTCACGACCTTGGATACGATTTGCATAGGCAAATAAGTCATTATGTTTTTCAGTAGGATCTAGAAAAATGTATTCTCCATCCAATACAATAGTGCAGATCATATGGTTGTCTACGTAGACAGATGGGTAATCATAATTGTAAGGAGATCCGTCCGTGCCTAGCCAAGTTAAACGGGCATCCACACCTATGATTTGGAGCATTTCTTTGGCTAGATTTGCCATACCTTTGCAGTCTCCAAACTTATTTTTAAAGACATTTTGACACGATTCTGGTTTGAATCCCATGATGCCGTGTTCGAAAGCTACATACTTTATATTGTTTTGGATATAGTAATAAATGGCTTTTATTTTGTCTAATTGCGTGGTTTTATCTTTTGTGATGTCTCCCACCAAAGAAACTAATACAGATCTATCATTACCTATCTCATTAGCCAATGAATTGTACCAACCATAAAGACTGTTGATATCAGGCAAAAGCGCCACCATTTTATCATCTAGCTTCATTTTTTTTGGTAGCAACATGATATGAGGTTGATAGATACGAGAATCAGGCACAGCTTTCAAAGTGAGATCAGCTGGTATATTTTGCAAAATGAATGTATAAATTTTTGACTTACTTTTTTCTTCTACAGTTGTGGTAATGTTCTGCCCTTCAAAGTTGAATTTTTGTAAATCACATTCCAACCAATTGGGTATCTCTACGCTTATCTCTGAGTAGGTAACGGCATAGGAATAAAGCTGGAATTTTAATAAGTCGATAAATTTAAAATCATCAAATTCTTTTTCAGTATAAATATCGATATTTTTACTTTTGGTATTAAATCTGTGGTCCACATATAGGAGTTTAGAATCACTATGGAAGATACCCGACTTGGGAAAATCATCAGTTATAATGGGACTAATATCTGTGCCATTGATAGCAACATCTTTAATACTACTCGTATTGTCAAAGTACATATATTTTCTAAAATACTCACCTGTTTTCACATTACATTGTATAACTTCGTCCGTCTCTAATGTTGCTTTTAACACCTTTTTTTCGATAGAGAAACTTATTTTTTGTTTGGATGAAATGATGGTGAATGTTTCGTTTTCGGATGTATTTCTACTAATAATTTCGCCTGAAGAGAGAATTAGTATAGATAACAAAACAAAATAATTTAAAAATGTAAATCTCATAGTCTTAGCTTGAGTGAATTAATTTGTATAATAAGAAATAACTTCAAGATTTGTATGATATAGCATTGAAGTCATCATCAGAAATCTTAAACAAAGTTAAGTATAAAAACGTAAATGCACAGCATATTTTAGAAAAATAGTTTAATGTGGAATGTTAAAGGTTTAGAGTATGTTTAAATTTTTATTGCTTTATAATCAATGTCTTATGAACCTGAC
>DAOLFJ010000239.1:0-7317 GCA_035326365.1 Saprospiraceae bacterium
AGCACACGATCATCATACAGATACCCACTCAGGTGGATCATGGAAAGGCGGTAGCGAACCGTTTAAAGCATCATATGGTAAATTGATGATGTGGTATTTCCTATTATCGGATGCATTTACATTTTCGGGATTTTTGATAGCTTATGGAGCATTGAGATTCAGTATGCCAACATGGCCTGTTCCTGATTTTGTATTTAGTACTTTTCCAGGTGATTTTCACCACTTACCACTTTTATTTGTAACAGTGATGACGTTTATTCTACTTGCAAGTTCTTACACAATGGTAAGGGCTGTACAAGAAGGCCATCGTGAGAACAAACGAGGTGTTGTGGTTTGGATGATGTGGACAATACTTGGAGGTGCTGCATTCTTAGGTTGTCAAGCTTGGGAGTGGAATACACTAATGGGTAAAGAGCATATGACAGTTACAACTAATCCATTTGGTACGCATACCGTGTCAGGTAAATATTTGGAAGGAGATGGTCACGATATCAAAGAAGGAGATACTTTTGTAGCTGGTGATTCTTACCTTATGCACAAACATGATGGTGAGTGGGCTCCATTAAAATATACCATAACGGATGGACCAAATAAAGGTAAAGAAGGACAACAAACTTTCGGTCCTAAAGCTTTTGGAGCTTTGTTTTTCTTTATAACAGGTTTCCATGGCTTTCACGTATTATCTGGTGTTGCATTTCTACTGATCATTTGTGTAAACTCTGCGACAGGACTTTATGCTCGAAGACGAAATGGATATGAAATGGTAGAAAAGATTGGACTTTATTGGCACTTTGTAGATTTAGTGTGGGTATTTGTGTTTTTATTTTTCTACCTACTCTAATTTTTTAGGCCTAGATACTTAACATTCAAATTAAAATTCTGACTTTTAAACTTTTATAATAATGAGTCATTTAACATACGATCAATCAAAAACAATAGCTAATAAAACTATAGGTATTTTAGCTTTTATTACCGTATTTGAGGTATTATTTGCACTTTTAGGCAAAGGATACTTGGTAGAAGGTTTCCATATATCAGGTTGGATTACTGGTGGTGTCATGATGGTATTAAGTATTGTAAAAGCTTATTTGATAGTGTATGAATTTATGCACATGAAATATGAAGTACCAGGTTTAGTAAAAACTGTTTTATTACCAACATTACTTTTAGTTTGGGCTATAATAGCTTTCTTAGCAGAAGGCAAATATTGGGGTACGAGTAGAGTCAATGTAAAAAATCCTGTCTCTCAAGTAGAAAGCGTAGAGTAACTTTTATGACAATGTGCTGACATTGTGATTTTAACCTTTACCTATTAAACTTGTTTGATCGATATAAATCATATTATGGGTAAGTTATTATCTTGGATAGTTTTGGGTTTGTTTGTAGTTGTAGTGCCTTTTGGATCTTGGTATTATTTAAATCAAGGTTTAAATTACAGAAAGGCTGCATTAGCAGAGTTATTGGTCAAAGATAGTATTTCAATTAATATTGATACTTTAGGACTTTTACAAGGCAAAACTACAGTTTTAGTATTGCACAGTAATGATGAAATTAACAAACATCTAGATCAATTAAATGAACAGTTTAAGAAAACTGATGGTTTTCAGATATTATCCTATGATAGTTCATCTGCTTATATTCATTTAGCAGAAAATTATTTCGGAGATACAAAATTGAAGTACAAAGAAAATGATTATATTTTGATTGATACATCTTCACACATTAGAAATGTTTACAAAGCTGATATGGATGGTGTTAAAAAGTTAATAGAACATTTGGCTATTGTAATACCAAGAGTCAAAGAAGTAGATATAAAATTAAAACAATGAGATATCCAGCTCCAAATGACCAATTAGCAAGAAAATTAAATATAGCAAGCATTATTATTTCTATAGCTGTTCTTGCTTTGGTTGGTGTTATGAGACAAGTAAAAATTGATCTTGGCGTAGATTTTTCGTTTCTTCCTCCTATACATGCAGTTTTAAACACATTGGTCACTATTTGTTTATTAGCTGCCATATATTTTATAAAGAGAAAAGAAGTAGAAAGTCATAGGAAAGCCATTTATGGTGCATTGTTGTTTTCTGGATTATTTTTGTTGTGTTATGTGTTGTATCATTTTACCACAGAAGAGACTACTTACTGTAAAGAAGGTGCAATCAGAAGTGTTTATTTCTTTTTATTGATAAGCCATATCATCTTTGCAGGATTGTCACTGCCATTCATACTACTTACATTTACCAGGGGATTTACATTTCAAGTAGAAAAACATCGTAAAATGGCTAGATGGGTATTTCCTATTTGGTTGTATGTGGCGATCACAGGACCTATTTGTTACTTAATGCTTAAAACTTGTTATATATGAAAAAGGTAGTTGTACTATTTTTATTGATAATTGGTATAGTTGTTTTGACTCAACCTGAATTGATTGCCCAATGTCCAATGTGTAAGTTATCAGCTGAGTCCAACCTTAGAGACGGTGGTAGTGCTGGTAAAGGGTTAAATAATGGCATACTATATATGTTTGCCTTACCTTATCTGCTAGTAGGTTCGATGGCTTATTTATGGTATAAGAATAAAAAAAACTATGACAACGAAACTAAGGAAGCTTAGGTTATCATACTATCATACCGAATTTCGTAATATCTACAATACGTAGTAGAATCAAGTTAAACCATTTTCAATCAAAATTCTGGAGGATAAGTCAGATTTGTGTATTTTGCAGAGCAAGTGTTATGATGTTGTAAAGAATAAACTAACTTTTTGCATACATTTATGGATGGTTAACAATGAATTACAAATTCTTAGTATATAGGATTGCAGGTGTAAAGTGCGACCATCCTAAGTATTGTATCTTAATGCGTATAGGTTCGATTTACTTTAAACTATAGAATAGTTCCAATAATTCCTAGTTTCAAATTTCTAGGATGCGTATTTTCTATGTTATGACTACTCATTGTTGTACTAAATGATCATCATCCTTGCTACATGAAATTAAAATATATTAGTCTCATAAGGTTAAGTGTAATATGTGGATTGTTATCATAACTTATTTTCTAGAGATGTAAATTTGGAACATTTTCAGTTCAAGTCTTATGTTCATTTTCAATTTTCTTATAAATTAACTAACTGATGAAAACTATAATCATTAATAATTTCACTAAAGGAAAGCTACTACCATTATTTTGAGATGAATTGTACTCCCTATATCTATACAATAACTATCTTGAACTATTGAATTGTTTTTCATCAATTTAAATTAAATTTCAATGCTACATCCTCTTGGAATTTTCTGGTTATACTATTCATTCATATATTGATTATTACTAATGTTTCTATATACCATATTTTTGTTGAATATCATTACATATATAATAATTTAATGTATTACTAACAGAATTTCAGTTTTACATACATTTATTTGTTTGTTATATTATTAATATATAATTTTGTGTAATATTTAATACCAACCTGAGAAAAGGCATTCGCCGATAAACCTTCCATTTATACCTATTTTAACGGTTTTATAATCAAATCATTTGCAATGTGTAATTGATTTGATTACATGATGTAACAGATTAAAAAAATAATATATATATTTCGTTATATTTTTTGGGAAAAAGTGGGAAAAAGTGGGAAACTGTGATACCTTTGCATCAACAACCAACAGAAAAGTGTGAAACAATATAAATTCACCGGAGAATATGAGTGTAAACTCGATGCCAAAGGAAGGCTTAAATTGCCCGCAGCAATTGTAAAGCAGATCGGTGGTGTTGAAAATCTCAAGTTTACAATCAACCGGGGTTTTGAGAAGCACTTGATGTTGTATCCCAATGACGTTTGGGAAGTAAAGACGAACGAGATTAATCAACTCAACATTTACAGTACACAACAGAGGCAGGCCATCAGGTATTTTTATCGTGGAGCCACAGAGTTAGAAGTTGACGCAGCTGAAAGGGTAAACTTACCTTCAAGTCTGATGGAATACGCAGGGATCGACAAAGATGTCGTTCTTTTTGCTTATCAAAATCAAATCGAAATCTGGGCAAAAGATAAATATGATGACATGCTGGGCGAAGAGCCAAGCGAATTCGGACTCATTGCAGAGCAGATCTTTGGAGGGATCAAACCTAACACAGATATATAAATCTGATCAATATGAGTGAGTATCACGTTTCTGTTCTTTTAGACGAAAGTATCAAATCTCTTAGTATCCGGCCAAACGGAAAGTATGTCGATGTGACATTTGGGGCCGGAGGACATTCCAAATCGATTTTAAATGAGCTTAGTGCCAAAGGGCATTTGTATGCTTTTGATCAGGATGAAGATGCCGTAGAAAACATTATTCATGACACCAGATTCACATTAATAGAAGCAAATTTTAGATACCTTAAAAGGTTTTTGAGATTAGAAGGAATCAGTGAAGTGGATGGTATTCTAGCTGACTTGGGAGTTTCTTCTCATCAGTTGGATTTTCCCGAAAGAGGTTTTTCTTACAGGTTCGATGCTCCATTAGATATGCGGATGAATATCAAAAGCGATATGTCTGCTGCAGATCTTTTGCGCACATACTCTGAAGAATCCTTGGTAGAAATTCTCAGCAATTATGGTGAAGTTAGAAATTCAAAAAGTCTAGCAAAAGCCATCATCAATGCAAGGAAATTTGCAGACATCAAGACCACATTTGATTTTAATCGTGTACTCGATCAGAATGTAATGGGGCTGAGATTGAAATACTTCTCACAGGTATATCAAGCGCTTAGGATGGAGGTAAATGATGAAATTGGTGCGCTGAGGGATATGCTAGAAGATGGATTGGCGGTATTAAAGCCTGGTGGAAGATTTTCAGTAATCACTTTTCACAGTATCGAAGATAGAGTGGTCAAGAATTTTTTCAAAAGCGGGAATTTTGATGGTGAAGTTGAGAAAGATGAGTTTGGCAATATCCAAAAGCCGTTCTCATTGGTCAATAAAAAAGTCATCATGGCTGATGCTAAAGAGCAAAAAGCCAATGTAAGATCAAGAAGTGCAAAGCTGAGAGTGGCTGAGAAAATTTAATTAATTACTAATGATCAATTAATAATTACTAATTAATAGTTACAAATTTATAATAATCAATTACTAATTAATTTTATAAATGGAGCGAGAAAATATCATTCAGCAGAAATCTTATGATTTTGCAGTAAGAATTATAAAAGCATATAAGTACATGATTGAAAATAAATCAGAATATGTTTTATCAAAGCAATTGGTACGCAGTGGGACTTCAATTGGTGCAAATGTAGAAGAAGCAATTGGAGGTCAATCGACTAAGGACTTTTATGCAAAAATGACAATTTCGTATAAAGATGCCAGAGAATGTAGGTTTTGGATACGTCTCATGACGGATACAGATTATCTTACAAAGGAGCAAGGCCAAAGTTTAATAAATGATTTAGAAGAAGTTCTAAAAATCATAACAGCAATTCAGAAGACCACAAAAGGTAATATGAATAAATAATAATTACTAAATACCAATTACCAATTCGTAATTAAACATTAGTAATTTGTAATTAATAATTTGTAATTTAAAAATATAATTCATTATTATGGCTAGTTTCCAGGATAAGAAAGCTACACTTTTTAGACTGAAATGGGTCGAATGGATTTTTGTCAATTTGCCGTTTGTATGCTACCTGGTTTTGCTAGGGGTGGTTTATATTTCTAATGCACACGCAACTGAAAAATCAGTGCGTAGGATAGAATCACTCAAGCAAGAGGTAAAAGATACCAAGTGGAGGGCCATGAACCTTAAGCAGGAAGTGATGCATGGTAGCATACAATCGCAAATTGAAAAGAAAGTGGAAGGGTCAGGACTATTACCTTTGACCGAGCCACCATTCAAAATTGTAGCAGACAAAAACAGTAAATGATTTTATAACAAATGGACAAGAAGAAGGAGTTACTATGGCGGGCATATTTGGTGATGTTTTGCTTTGTGCTAGTCGCAATAGTAATCTTGTTCAGGGTATTTAAGATAAGCGTCGTCGAAAGAGACAAATGGCGCCAAAAAGGAGAAGTCAATGTAAAGTGGCGCTCCGTAGATGCAGATAGAGGTAATATATATGCCGAAGAGAGCAATCTTTTATCTACATCAATTCAGTTCTTTGAGGTTAGGATGGATTTGAGTATCATCAGAAAGGATGATTTCGACAAAGGGATTGATTCGCTATCTCATTTTCTCAGCACTTTTGACCAAGATTTTATAAGACAAAAGTCAAAAGCAGAGTGGAAAAAAGAGCTTGCTGCCGCAAGAAAAAAAGGCAATAAGTATTTCTTTATTGCCAAAGGTCTAGATATAGAAGCTTTCAATAAAATGAAAAAAGCACCTATATTCCGATTGGGTAAGATACGTGGTGGAATGGTCGTGTCACGATATGGAAAACGTGTGAAGCCTTACAAGGAACTTGCAAGTAGAACCATAGGTGTGGATCGTGTGAATGCAGATAGAATAGGTCTAGAAGGATATTTTGATAAGTTTTTGAAAGGTGACACCGATCAAAGATTGATGAAACGTCTTTCTCCAGGTGAAGACATTTGGGTACCAGTTTACGACCCTTCTGAAAACGAAATCAAACGTGGGGATGATATTCACACTACTATAAATATTGACATGCAAGATGCTGTCCACCATGAATTGCTAGCAGCTGTACAGAAACATAAGGCTGAAGGTGGCGTAGCGATCTTGATGGAAGTGGGCACAGGTGCAATCAAAGCAATATCAAATCTTACAAGAGCAGAAGATAGTACTTATTTTGAAATGTACAATCAAGCTGCTGGGAGATTGAGCGAACCAGGATCAACTATGAAGCTTGCAACAATGCTTGCCCTAATGGAAGATGGTGTCAATAATCCTGATACTTTGGTTCATTTGAATTATGGTTCAATGAAATTTTCGGACCGCATCATGCACGATTCTGAAAGGCACGGCAGACAATATGCCACGATGGCAGAATCTTTTGAATTGTCTTCAAATGTAGGAGTAGCTTCGTTAGCAAACGATGTATATAATTCTAGAGAAGGTAGAAAGCTTTGGGTAAAACGTCTTAAGCAGTTCGGACTTAATGAGCCTACGGGTATAGACATCTCGGGCGAAGCGATACCAGAAATTAAAGATCCTGTCAAGAACAAAGATAAGTGGTATGGCACTACGATTCCTTGGATGGCACATGGATATGAATTGATGATGACTCCTTTGCAAATGCTTAATTTTTATAATGCAGTCGCAAATGAGGGTAAACTCATGAAACCATATTTGGTGAGCGAAATCAGAAAGGG
>DAOLFJ010000005.1:0-37092 GCA_035326365.1 Saprospiraceae bacterium
ATCTTACAATTTCCATGATAAGATCATACTTTTTTCTTTGAACCCCATTTGAAGGATATAAATCCAAATAATTTAATTGAAAAATCTGCATAATATATTATTAATTCTTTACTTTGCGTTTTCTAAAGTCACTTTAATATTTAAACATGTCACAGACTTCAAAAAAAATCATGATTGTAGATGATGAACCCAATATTGTTTTGGCATTAAAATATCTAATGGAAGAAGAAGGTTTTGATGTGCATTGTTATTATGATGGTGACACAGCAGTAGAAAATGTGACAAAAGTAATTCCAGATCTTATAATATTAGATGTGATGATGCCTGGAAAAGACGGTTTTTCCGTTGCTAAATATATAAGAAATCAAGCAGTATTAGAAAACACAGCGATCATATTCCTTACCGCAAAAGGTACCTCTCAAGACAAAATGGAAGGATATGATTCAGGTGCTGAAAGCTACATTGTGAAGCCATTTGATAATGATGAAATAGTGGCAAAAGTGCATGAAGTGTTAGGTGTAAATATTTAGGAAGAACTGTAATTCAGATTTTTATCCCCAAATGATCTGCAAAGCGAATTGTCATTAAATTTTTATTATTTTTTTCATTTTCAAACCAGAAATACTTTCAAATAATAAGTAGTAAACACCATCAGGTTTATTATTAAAATCTAACTGATGACTATCCTCAGATATTGTTTTGGTTACCAATAAATTTCCATTCCAATCAAAAATTTTAATAGATGAATAGGAAGTTTCATCAAAAACGATGTGGACTATGTCCTTTGTTGGATTTGGAAAAATTGAAATCGATTCCTGTTTATGGTCATTGACAACATTAATTGATTCAGAGATTATACTTTTTATGGTAAAAAATATTTCGGGCACTAATTTATCGAAAATGAGACCACCGCAACACATAATGGCATTAGTATAATAAGCTTCATCATTAATTACTCTCATTAAAGCACTTCCACTTTCTCCTGGATTGCCAAAAGAATCTTGAATAACTATTGACTTGTTATTTGTGGAGGTTGCATTTCCCATTTTAAAATATAAAGTATCACCATTATAAATACTACTGTCTAATAGTGTGATAGGATACCTTACAGGACCTGGGTAAGAAAAATTATAAAAGTATGATGTTTTTAAATCAATTTCAGTATCAAACTCTGTTCCCACCCATCCTGTTTGGTAACCGATTGGGTCCTCTAATTCTAATAATGCAATATCAGCATAATTAAAAATGTACAGCTTGCTAATATTTGAACAATCAAAATTTTGATTTAAAGATCCATCAAAAGCAGGGCAAGCAAAAAAAGTGGAATCTTGGTTAAGTAATTGTAGGTGTGGACCAACTTGGTTCCCAAAAGTACTATGACAATGCGCCGCAGTCAAAATGTGTTTTGGGCTTACCATAATGGCAGAACAATGACCTTTTATTTGTTCATTTTTAATCGTAAGAGTCTTAATAGCAGCGGTTAACGGAAACTTATTAATATCGAAGTGTTCAGCAACTTTATACTTTAAAGTAAAATCAGATTCATTATGTGTTTTGAAAGTATCGATAGCTTCGTATAAGTATTGAATATCGGTTACTGCCTTATAATTTGTCCTATCTGAAACTATTGACTTATCATATTCAAAACTTACTATTGAATCCAATTTCAGGGTATTTCTATCATATATATAGCATAATGGTTTCTGAGCAAACAGAGATAAATGAAAGAAAAGAGTAAAAACGAAAACAAGATTTCTCATAAAAGATGATTTTCCTTTGTAATAACTACATTGCCAAAACGTTTTACAAAAATACTAATTCATAAATTGTTAATAAAATTATTTATTAGTTTGTTTCACAAGCATTTAACAATCAACACATAATATCGATATTCTATAATTTTCGAAATATTATACTACCAATATCTTATAAATATGATCTCTATCATTTTATCAAAAAAACTTTACAATTTATTATATCTATTAATCTATATATTTATATATTTGTGCAAATAAATATCATAAAGCCATGACTTTACAAATAAAATCCATCGAACAATATCATGAAGCCTTCAAAAAAAGCGTAGATGATCCGGAAGGCTTCTGGGCAGAACAAGCCGAAACATTCACTTGGCATCAAAAATGGCACACCGTACTAAAAAATGATTTTATCACACCTGATGTCAGATGGTTTGAAGGTGGTAAAATGAACATTACTGAAAATTGTCTCGATCGTCATATCGCTACCAAAGGTGACCAAACAGCCATCCTATGGGAAGCCAATGAAGCAAATGAACCATCTGTCAAATATACCTACAAACAACTACTCGCAGAAGTCAATAAATGCGCTAATGCACTGAAAGCACAAGGCGTTAAAAAAGGAGATAGAATTTGTTTCTACATGCCGATGATACCACAAGTAGCTATTGCCATGCTCGCTTGTGCGCGTATAGGAGCGATACACTCTGTAGTTTTTGCAGGCTTCTCGGCCAACGCATTGGCAGATCGTATCAAAGATTCTGAATGCAAAATGGTCATCTGTTCTGACTATAATAGACGTGGGCCAAAAAATATCCCAGTCAAAGATGTCGTAGATGAAGCCATTGCTATGGGTTGTGATTCTGTAGAAAAAGTATTGGTTTATAAGACCACAGGCGGTAAGGTCAATTGGAATTCGGATTTAGATATTTGGTGGCATGACACGGTAGATGGTATGAGTACTGAATGTGCCGCAGAATCCATGGATGCAGAAGATATGTTATTTATACTATATACATCTGGCTCCACGGGCAAACCCAAGGGCGTCGTTCATACATGTGGCGGATATATGGTATATACTTGCTACTCATTCAAAAACGTATTTCAATACCAAGATGGAGACGTTTATTGGTGTACCGCAGATGTAGGTTGGATCACCGGGCATTCTTACATTATTTATGGACCACTCTTAGCTGGTGCCACTACGATGATGTTTGAAGGCGTACCGGGTCATCCTGACGCTGGTAGATTTTGGCACGTATGTGAGAAACACAGAGTCAATCAATTTTATACAGCGCCTACAGCGATCAGAGCACTGATGGCAGCGGGATGGCATGAGCCTGAAAAATATGATTTGAGTTCGCTGAGAGTCATTGGCTCGGTGGGCGAACCTATCAATGAAGAAGCATGGCACTGGTATGATGATAAAGTAGGTCGCGGTCATGCACCTATTGTCGATACTTGGTGGCAGACAGAGACAGGTGGTATTATGATCACACCATTGCCTGGTATCACAGATGCCAAACCTTGTTTTGCTTCTTATCCATTACCTGGTATTCAGCCATGCCTATTGGACGCAGCTGGCAATGAGTTACATGGTAATGATGTCGAAGGTCTTTTATGTATAAAATTCCCTTGGCCATCACTACTTAGAACAACTTACGGTGACCACGAACGATGCAGAACAAATTACTTTGCTGCATTCAAAAATATGTATTTCACAGGTGATGGTGCCAAAAGAGATGAAGATGGTCGATACAGAATAATTGGTAGAGTAGACGATGTCATCAATGTCTCAGGCCACCGTATAGGTACTGCGGAAGTTGAAGATGCCATCGACCAACATTCAGGCGTCGTAGAGTCGGCAGTGGTAGGTTATCCCCATGACATCAAAGGTCAAGGTATCTATGCCTATGTCAAAGCACATCATGAAGTAGTAGATGAGGACCATTTCAGAAAAGAAATTTTGGCAGTGGTCACTAAACACATCGGACCAATCGCAAAACCAGATATGATACAATTTGTCACACAACTACCCAAAACGAGATCGGGCAAAATCATGCGTCGTATCTTACGTAAAATAGCAGAAGGACAAACAGATCAGCTTGGCGATACCTCTACCCTACTAAATCCTGAATGTGTGGATGAATTGAAAGCTGGTGCTCTTGTTTGATCGAGTGATTCCAATCGTCATTGAATCATTCACTCCTTCAATCATTCCTAATTCGTAATTCCTAATTAATTCACCATGTCTTACCCAATTAAATACGACCAAAGTATCTCCGAAAAAGAAGATTTCTGGCGTATTGAAGCGCAAAAAATAAATTGGTTTACCTTTCCAGAAACGATACTGAGTACGGATGGAGATGATTTGTATAGATGGTATGCGGGAGGCAAAATGAATACTTCTTATCTCGCATTAGATGTTCATGTAGAGCAAGGAAGGGGCGAACAATTGGCTTTGATTTATGATTCACCAGTGACAGGTGTAAAAAAGCAATACACTTACAGCGAGCTTTTATATGAAGTTTCGTTATTTGCAGGTGTATTAAAATCACAGGGTGTAGCTAAAGGTGACCGAATAGTGATCTATATGCCGATGGTTCCAGAAGCGGTCATTGGTATGCTTGCATGTGCTAGAATTGGTGCAGTACATTCTGTCGTTTTTGGTGGATTTGCAGCGCATGAATTAGCGATAAGAATTAATGATGCTCGGCCAAAATACATACTGATGGCAAGCGGTGGAAAAGAAATAGACAAAATCATTCCTTACAAACCTATAGTCGATGCTGCTATCAAAGAAGCTTATTTCAAACCTGATGGTTGTATCGTTTTGCAGCGCGATTTTATACCTTGCAATATGGAACATGATTTTGATTTAGATTGGGAAACTTTAGTATCAAAGGCTACACCAGCTACTTATGAAATCATGGACGCTTGTGATCCACTTTATATTTTATACACGTCAGGTACAACAGGTGCTCCTAAAGGCATCGTTCGAGACAACGGTGGACATGCCGTTGCGCTCAATAGTAGTATGGAATATGTTTATGATGCTGACCCAGGAAATGTATTTTGGGCTGCTTCTGATATTGGTTGGGTCGTAGGTCATTCATACATCGTTTATGGACCATTGATCAGAGGATGTACCACCATCCTATTTGAAGGAAAGCCGATCCGAACACCAGATGCAGGTACTTTTTGGCGAGTGATAGAAGAATATAAAGTCAACACATTTTTTACGGCACCGACTGCCATTCGAGCTATCAAAAAAGAAGATTTCGAAGGAGAATTATTTCATAAATACGACCTTTCATCACTCAAATATTTATTCCTTGCGGGCGAGCGTACAGATGTAGCCACGTATGAATGGGCAAGTGAAATGCTAAAGCGACCTGTGATAGATCATTGGTGGCAAACAGAATCAGGATACCCTATGTTGGCCAATCTCGCAGGTGTAGGCTTGATTCCAGTAAAACCAGGTTCTGCTGGTAAACCTATGTTTGGATTTGACATCAGAATATTATCACCAGACCATGATTTTATGCCGCCCAATCAAGAAGGAGCAGTAGTCATAAAACTGCCACTACCTCCAGGATGTTTGCCTGGATTATGGAACGACAATGATAGATTTGTTTCGTCTTATCTGACGGAATTTCCAGGATACTATTTTTCTGGAGATGGTGGATATCGGGATGATGATGGGTACATTTACATCACAGGTCGTATGGATGATGTCATCAATGTGGCAGGTCATAGATTATCGACAAGCGAGATGGAAGAAATAGTGGCAGGTCATTATGCTGTAGCGGAATGTGCTGTAGTTGGTTGTCATGACGATATGAAAGGTCAGTTACCCGTAGGATTTGTGGTACTCAAACACAGTTATGATACACAATCAAATCAAATAGCCTTAGAACTTGTAGCTAAAGTGAGAGATACAATAGGCGCAGTAGCCGCTTTCAAAACAGTATATTTTGTAGAGCGATTACCCAAGACAAGATCAGGAAAGATTCTTAGGAAAATCATCCGAGCCATTGCAGACAACGTGCCTTATCAAGTGCCATCTACGATAGAAGACATGACGGTATTGGCTGAACTGAAATGGGTGTTGGGAAAAAGATAATAATAATTTTATTGATCTTAATATCATTTTTGTCTCTCCTAGATTCCGAATTATAAAAACTTGGCATCATATTTGATTTAATTATAATATCTCATTCCAAGAACAATAAGCCTTCATCTTTTTCAATAAGGGTGAAGGCTTTATTTATTAAATCTTATAGGTTTCCAAAACCTATAAGGTTTGAAGAAAAATCAAACTACCCTATTTACCATCATTAGATTTCCTTTTACGTCTAGACATTTACCATCAGGAAAAACTTTCTTAAACACATCTTTATAATAAACTTCTGCGGCCACTTTATCATCCTTTGTGTATGCTAAATGATTAAACATGATTACGCCACTATCGGTAAGATTTTCAGTAACAGCTTCTAGGAAATCTACATCTAAAAATACTTCGGGAATTTTGTCATCCACAAAAATATCTACACAAATCAAGTCATATTTCATTTGGGTTTGATAAATGTATGAATATGCATCAGCCTGTATCAACTCTATTTCAGATGTCAACTCATCTAAGACATATTTGGAGGCTAAGTATATGATGGATTCATCAATCTCTACACCTGTGTATGCATATTTTTTTCGAAACGTTTTTTCCAACATGAATGGTATGCTACCCAAACCAAATCCCAAAAGCAAGACATTGTCTATATCCATTTTATCAAGATCCATCTGGGCAAAACTCCTTCTAAAATTATCGTATTTATCTCCATAACTGTAGATTGCATTGGCAGTACAAAGTTGAAATCGCCCATCTTTCAAAAAAACATGCAGCATTTCATTATAGTCGGACTGAATCGTTTCCATATGTTGTTGCGTGATATAACTCAACAAATTAGTAATTAAATTTGGCTTCATGATATCAATTATTCATTAGTTCATCCAATGCATTCAAAATCACTGAAATCCCATCCTTGATTTGACTTTCGCTTATAATGAGCGGTGGTGCAATGCGAAATGATGCATTATTAAATAAAAAATAATCTATCAGTACTCCATTTGCTATTACCTTATCTATCAACGGAGTTAATAATGAAGCTTCGACCAACTCTACTCCTACCATCAAACCTGATGATCGTACTTCTTTAATCAATGGATGAACCAATATATTTTTTATTAGTGCTTCCTTTTCATACACTTTACATATATAATCTTCTGTCGTTAAGACTCTTAAAGTAGCCAAAGCTGCTGCAACACATACCGGATGACCACCGAAAGTCGTAATGTGACCTAGCATCGGATTTTTTGCAAAATGATGGAGTAATTCCTTTCTGGCCACCAGTGCTCCTATGGGCATTCCACCACCCATAGCCTTGGCTATTAATAAGATATCTGGAGTAATGTCGTATTTTTGATGTGCAAAAAGATAGCCTGTCCTACCGAATCCAGTCTGTATCTCATCCAAAATAAGCAATGTACCCGTTTCATCACATCGTTGTCTCACTCTCTGAAGATAATTATCTTTAGGTGGTATGATGCCTCCTTCTGCTTGCACTGGTTCTAGGATGATACACGCTGTTTTAGTAGTAATCTTAGTTAATTGTGTTTCATCATTAAAATCAATATGTCTCACACCAGGTATGGAAGGAAAAAAATTTCGTGTAAAAGTATAATCACTTCTGAGACTTTCAGCAGCAATCGTACTGCCATGATAAGCACCTGAGCAACTGATTATTTCACTTCTTCCTGTGTATTTTCTAGCCAATTTCAAAGCAGCTTCTACCGCTTCTGTACCACAATTCACAAAGTATGTGGAGTCCAATCCATTATTTAAAATTTGCGAAAGTAAGGTGGCATATTCTACTTGTGGGCCCTGGATATGCTCTCCATATACCATTGTATGCATGTAGGTAGCAGCCTGATGCTGAACGGCATGTACAATATCAGGATAACAATGGCCTAGGGAACTGACAGAAATACCTGAATTAAAATCTAGATATTTTTTACCTTCTGTACCATAAATGTACATACCATCAGCGTGGCTCACTTCGAGACACATCGATATTTCGCTAGTTTGTGCGACATGGTCTAGATACAATTTTCTAATAGACAAAATGTTATATATTTTGATTTTTGCAAAAATACAACATTGGATATACACATTTGTATTTAGCACCAAAAGAAATAAAGTCTTCTCATATTTTACATGCATCCACGCCTCACAGAGTTGGTTAATTTTTCCTTAAATATATAGACAATTTATCTATAAAACTTTTTTAATTAATACTTTGTGGAATATTTTACGATATGTTTGGATGTTTTGCCAATCAATTCAATACACATTATTATAATATATAATTTATTGTATTAAATTTGCACTTATAAAAAAATACTAAAATGATGCACGTTTGGTTTTATGGATTTATTTTCGTCTTTTTTTCTACTTGCCAACCAGAAAAAGAAAGAATTGGTTTTGAATCCAATGTGGCAGTACAAGATTCTACAAATATCATCACAGGTGCTGAACGAGTAGCAATGTATCAGCCACAACTCAAAGGTAAAAAGGTTGCGCTTGTAGTAAATCAAACAAGCATTATCAAAAACAAACACCTAGTAGATACGCTACTCAAGCTTGGCATTGATGTCAAAGTTGTATTTGCCCCTGAACATGGCTTCCGAGGCAAAGCAGATGCAGGCGAAAAAGTAGACGATACCAAAGACTCAAAAACTGGGCTTCCCATTATGTCTCTTTATGGGAAAAAGAAAAAACCTACTGCCGATGATTTAAAAGAGATTGATGTAGTTGTATTTGATATCCAAGATGTTGGCGTCAGATTTTATACGTATATTTCTACACTACATTACATCATGGAAGCATGTGCTGAAAACAAAAAACCACTCATCGTACTTGACCGACCTAATCCAAATGCTTATTTTATAGATGGCCCAATGCTCGACCCTACTTTCAAGTCTTTTATAGGCATGCATCCTGTGCCTGTCGTATATGGGATGACGATAGGCGAATATGGTCAAATGATCAATGGAGAAGGCTGGCTACCAAATGGTGTGAAATGCGAACTCACTGTCATTCCTTGCAAAAATTATACGCACGATAGCTATTACTCTTTACCAGTAAAACCAAGCCCTAACCTACCAAATGATAGATCGATTTTGTTGTATCCTTCTATTTGTTTTTTTGAAGGTACAACACTTAGTTTGGGAAGAGGGACTGACAAACAATTTCAGGTCATTGGCCACCCGAAACTGGAATCCGACTTTTCATTCACACCAATGCCAAATGAAGGTGCAAAAGATCCACTTCTAAATGGACAAAAATGTTATGGTGAAGACTTAAGTAATGTGACTACAGGAAGCATCATAAATGCCAAAAAAATCAATCTCAAATATCTAATTGACTACCACAAAAAAATGAAATCTAAAGGTGAAAAGTACTTTTTGGACAACTTATTTATAGATAAATTAGCTGGAACTGATACACTTCGCAAACAATTAGAAGCAGGCAAAACAGAAGATGAAATCAGAAAGTCATGGCAACCAGGTTTGGATGCATTTAAAAAGGTGAGAAGCAAGTATTTACTGTATTAGGTCAAACTAACCTTTGTAGATAGGAAATTCTAAGCAATTATCTTGGACACCAAAGACAAAATTGATGAATTAAACCGTATTCGTGAAGTAGATGCAAATTAATCTTTTTTAAAATTATTCTTAGTTTTTGAATTTATATTAGACTAATTCCTATATCTTTGTAATATATTTTAGACTAATCTAAATTTATATTTAAACATGGCTAATAAATATTTTACATTAAGATTTGTTTCAACTCTAATATTTATACTTTCAAATGGCTTTCTTTTAATTGGTCAAACTAACACCATATCCGGCACCGTATCATCCATAGAAGGTGAAAAATTATCTTTTGCCACAGTCACCATTCAAGGCTCTTCAGAAGGTACAACAACGGATATTGATGGAAATTTTTCATTTACAACTTCAAAAACCAATGCCGCGTTGATCGCATCCTATATTGGATATCAAAGTGACACACTCTATTGGGTGAAAGGAAAAACAATCACATTCCAACTCAAATCATCTTCAGCAGTTCTAGATGAAGTCGTCGTTTCTGGCACCATGAAAGAAGTGACAAGGATGAATAGCCCCGTACCGATTGAAGTTTACACACCTGTTTTTTTTAAAAGAAATCCAACACCCAATCTTTTTACAGCCCTAGAAAATGTCAATGGCGTAAGACCGCAACTCAATTGTAATGTCTGCAATACTGGCGATATCCACATCAATGGTATGGAAGGACCTTATACCATGGTCATGATAGATGGGATGCCGATTGTATCAGCTCTCTCAACCGTGTATGGTCTAATGGGTATACCCAATAGTATGGTGCAGCGCATAGAAGTAGTGAAAGGTCCTGCATCTACGCTATATGGTTCGGAGGCAGTTGGTGGTTTGATAAATGTGATTACCAAAAATCCAGAGACAGCAGCTAGATTATCTATTGACGTCAATACGACACATTATCAGGATTTGAATATAGATTTAGGTACAAGGTTGAAGCTAGGAAAAGCCACAGGGCTGCTAAGTGCCAATGTATTTCATTTTGATAAAATCTGGGATATTAATGGAGATAATTTCACAGATGTAACTTTGCAAAAAAGATTTTCCATATTTAATAAATGGAATTTCAAACGGAAAGAAAATAGATTATCTTCCATCGCGCTTAGGTACGTATGGGAAGATAGATGGGGCGGCGAACTACCATGGACGCCTGCGTTTCGAGGTGGAGACAGCATCTATGGTGAAAATATCAAAACTAAAAGAATTGAACTCATAGGTAATTATCAAATACCGACCAAAGAAAAGATAACACTTGCGTATTCATATAATCTACATGATCAAAATTCAGTATACGGGACCACATATTATCTAGCTAAACAACAGATAGGTTTCACGCAATTGACATGGGATAAATCGCTCAAAAATCATGACTTACTTTCAGGGATAGCCTTTAGATATACCTATTATGATGACAATACACCCGTGACAGCAGATGCTGAAAACCTTAATATCAACAGACCATCACAAGTCTATTTACCGGGTATATTTGTACAAGATGAAATCACATTATCACCCAAACAAAAGCTACTTGCAGGTATCCGCTATGATTTCAATTCAGATCATGGGAGCATTTTTACACCAAGACTAAACTATAAATGGACGCCAAATGACAACAATACATTCCGACTAGGATTTGGGAATGGATTTAGAGTAGCCAATGTATTTAGTGAAGATCATGCAGCACTCACGGGAGCACGAGAAGTTGTGATTGCTACAGATTTGCAACCAGAAAAGTCCTACAATTTTAATGTCAATCACACCACGAGACTATTTCCATCTTTTGGATTTGTGACCCTTGACGGAAGTATATTTTACACTTATTTTACCAATCGTATCGTAGCAGATCTTTTTACTGATGTAAATAAGGTGATTTTTGACAATCTTGATGGTCATAGCGTATCACAAGGTGCCACACTTAATGCAGAACTAAATTTTACAGATGGGTTAAAGGTAATGGTAGGCGGAACTTACATGGATGTTTTCATCAAAGAAAAAGATCAAAATAGTATTGAAATAAAGGAAAAACAAATCCAAACTCCAGATTTCACAGGCACATGGACGGTCAGTTATACTTTCCCAAAATGGAATATCACCTTAGATTATACAGGAAATATGACTGGACCAATGCGACTTCCTGTTGTACCGAATGATTATCGTCCAGAATTTTCTCCATGGTTTAGTATTCAAAACTTGCAAGTGACCAAAAGATTTAAGTCGGGTCTTGAGCTTTATGGCGGGCTCAAAAATCTACTCAATTATATTCCTGGTGATCCGATACTAAGACCATTCGATCCATTCGACAAAAACATTGAAATAGACAATCCAAATGGTTTCACTTTCGACCCGACGTACAATTTTGCTCCGATGCAGGGTATCCGTGGGTTCATAGGATTTAGAATGGATATTAAGTAATACATTAATCAAACTAAAAAAGCCGATCATTTTTTCAAAGATCGGCTTTTAATATTTAATATAACTTACTACTATCTTGCGAACGCTGTAGCTCGTTTCTCTCTGATAACAGTGACTTTCACTTGTCCAGGATATTGCATCTCATCTTGAATCTTCTGCGATATCATAAATGCAAGATCATCTGCAAACTGATCAGAAACTTTCTCAGACTCTACGATCACTCTCAGTTCACGGCCTGCTTGTAACGCATACGCTTTTTGTACACCTTCGTAAGCAAGTGCCAATTCTTCGAGTTCACCTATTCTTTTTAGGTAACTTTCTAGAATCTCTCTTCTTGCGCCTGGACGTGCACCTGAGATAGCATCACAAGCTTGTACGATAGGTGAGATGATATTATTCATTTCTATCTCATCGTGGTGAGCTCCTACAGCATTTATAATCACGGCATGTTCTTTGTGTTTTTCACAAATCTCCATACCCAACAATGCGTGCGACAATTCAGAATCTTCTTCCGCCACTTTACCTATATCGTGTAAGAGACCTGCACGTTTAGCCATTTTGATTTGTTTAGGATTGAGTCCTAATTCTGCGGCCATTGTAGCACATAGATTGGCTGTTTCTATAGAGTGCTTCAGTAGATTCTGACCATACGAAGACCTAAATCTCAGTCTACCTACCATTTTAACAAGATAAGGAGCAAGTCCGTGGATATCAAGATCTATGATCGTTCTTTCACCTATCTCGATGATTTGTTCGTCAAGTTGTTTTTTAACTTTTGCAACTGTCTCTTCGATTTTTGCAGGGTGAATACGCCCATCTGCCACAAGCTTTTTCAGTGACAATCTACACAACTCTCTTCTTATTGGGTCAAAGCTTGATATTACAATTGCTTCTGGAGTATCATCTACTACGATTTCTGCGCCTGTTGCTGCTTCTAATGCACGGATATTTCTACCCTCACGACCTATGATCTGACCTTTGATATCGTCAGATTCCAAATTAAATACAGATACAGAGTTCTCGATCGTTATTTCAGCACACATTCTTTGTATAGTCTGAATGACAATCTTTTTGGCTTCTTTGCCTGCGTTTGTATGCGCATTGGCAATAGCTTCTTTTTCGATTACCATCGCATCATTTTGTGCTTTTGCTCTTACTGCTTCTAGCAACTGTTCTTTTGCTTGACTTTCAGTAAGTTTGGCGATAGTCTCTAATTCCTTGATAAATTTTTCATTTGCATTATCAAGTTCTTCTTTCTTTTTAGCTACTATTTTGAGTTGAACATCTAAATTTTCCTTGATGGTAGCTAACTCTAATTCACGACTTTCTATAGACTCCATCTCTGATAGAATTGCGTCTTGTTTGGTTTTAAGTTCTTTCTCTAAAGCAATAGCCGTAAGTTCTCTTTCTTTGATTTCAACTTTCTGGTCTGCTTTCCATGTTTCGAACTCAGTTTTGAGTTTTGCAAAATTCTCTCTTGCTTCTTGAATCTTCTTTTGTTTGATAGATTCATTGGTTTGCTCGGCTTTGGCAACTATTTTTTCTGCCTTATTTTCTGCCTCATCGAGTTTGCGTTTTGCAGTAAGTTCTGCTTCTTTAAGTGAAATATCTGCCTTATTATTGGCATCTTTCACCTTACTTTTGAAGATCGTTTGTACCATAAAATATCCTGCACCGGATCCTACGAGCACACCGATCACTAAACCTAATATAGAATCCATGTTGATCTACGATTTAAAATGATGATGAAATGTCCCTTTCGGGAAGTTTATGAAAATCGTAGAAGCGAAAAACTTATTTAATCATATAGAATCAGACTATTTAATAAGGTCATTTAGCATGTCCTTTATGGCATCGATTCTAGAGTGAGCCTGAGATGTATCTTCTTTTTCAGAAGAATTTTTTTGATCAAATGTATACGTCAATAAGGTCATAATAACACAATCTAGCTTATCTCTTGATGGATAAGTAGTCTGAAATTCATTGACTTTAGTGTTGAGCTCGAGTACCAAATCGGTTACTACTGCTTCTTCACTTTGCGTAACTTTTAGCGGAAAATTTCTACCCGCAATCGTTACAGTTATGGTCTTCAGATCATTCTCCTGCATCATTCTTTCGTTTGTATGATTTGTATACATTGATCTATTTCTTCGACAAAACCATCCAATTGGAGCTGTATCTGTGCATTCTTTTGTTTTTGATCAAGTTTTATTGCTTCGATATCAACTGTTTGTGGTTGTTCTGACGGTACTAATTTTGCTTTCTCAAGCTCTATTGCTTTCTCTTCTACTTCTTTTTTTAATACTATATTTTCTTGTATATATTGCTCAGATTCTACTTTTAGAATACTGTTTTGACTCTCTAATTCTTGATTTCTCAATTCCAATTTTGTATACTGATCTTTGAGTTTTTCCATCCCTTTTAGGATGTCATCTAAACCTTGAATCACCATATTTTCCATCAAAGATAATATTTTTTTATAATATGAAATTATTTTCTTATAAATGCTCCTATTTTTTCGTCCAACTGCTTCATTACCTTATCCATGATTTGGTCAATTTCTTTATCTTGAAGGGTCTTTTCGAAATTTTCAAATAAAAACGAAACAGCATAAGATTTTTTACCTTCACCAAGCTGCTTCTCATTCTCATAAACATCAAATAATGAAATCTGTTTCAAAAGCTTCTTCTCACATTGCTTAGCAATAATTTCGATCTCACTAAATGTCACCTTTTTATCTATCACTAATGCTAAGTCTCTACGTACTGAAGGGAATCTACTGATCTCACTAACCTTCATCTTTTGTTTACCCAACTGTTTCATTAGGTTGTCAAAAGATATCTCAGCATAATAGATTTTAGTTTTAATGCCCATTTTGGAGCAAACACCTTTTTGTATCTCCCCAAATTCTGCCAAAACAATCGGTCCTTTATGATATCTCAATCCATAAGAAAATCTACTATCACCTTCGATTTCAGAGACTTGATAAGTACCTACGCCTACCCTTTGCATGACACTAGTGACTGTCTTTTTAAGATCATAAAAGCTCTTCTCAGCTTTGTTGTCTACTAACCAAGATTCTTCACTTTTTTTACCAGTAACGAATATTGTAAGGTATTCATTTTCTATATATCCTTCAGTACCTTTGGCATAAGACTTTCCAAATTCAAAGATATTCAAATTTGATTGCTGTCTATTAAGATTGTAGCCTACAGAAACAAGACCACTTATCAGCATATCTGGCCTCATGATATCAAGGTGGATATTGGATGTATTATTTATAAATACAAAATTTTCAGCATTTCCAATTCCAGTTGATTCATAATGCTTAGACTCAATTAGAGACAATCCCATCATTTCATTATGACCAACGGAAGCTAGAAAGTCTGCGATAATCTCTTTTGTACGATGTTTGTTGGGATTTTGAGAATAAGATATGGTGCTCTGGATTTTGTCAGGTACAGGTACTCTATTCAATCCATAAATACGCACTATTTCTTCGATAAGATCGACTTCTCGTGTTACATCAGATTTATTCGTAGGAACTTTGACCAAAATGCTATCTTCGTCAAATGGCGTGATCTCCATATCCATAGCCTGCAAGATCGCATGAACATCGTCTTCATCTATTTCCATGCCAATAAGTTTGTTCACATTCGTGTAAAACAATCTAATTTCTATCGGCTTTATTTCTACTGGATAAACATCTATAATTTGATTACTCAACTCTCCACCTGCTAGGATTCTGATCAATGATGCTGCTCTTTTTAGAGCAAACTCGGTGATATTTGGGTCAGATCCTTTTTCAAAAATCTTTGCAGCGTCTGTCCTGAGATTGTGTTTAGTACTAGTTTTTCTGATACTTTTAGAGTTAAAGCAAGCTGACTCTAGAAATACATTTTTAGTTTCACCTGTCACACCGCTTCCTAGTCCTCCATAAACGCCTGCCATACATAGTGGTTGTTTATTCCCATCACATATCATCAGGTCTTGGCTAGTGAGCTTTCTTTTGACACCATCTAATGTTACAAATTCTTGTCCATCTTCTAGCGTAGATACTACAATTTTTCTACCTTCAATTTTATCAGCGTCGAATGCATGAAGTGGTTGACCTAATTCATTTAGGACGAAATTCGTGATGTCCACAATATTATTAATCGGCTTTACGCCAATGGCATTGAGCAATTTTTTAAGCCAATCTGGAGAAGCTTTGACTTCCACATTGGTAATCGTTATACCTGTATAGCGAAGACAAGCTTCCTTATTTTGATTTTCTACATCAATATTAAAACTTACTTTTTGGGATACAAAGTCAGAAATGTCAGGATCCTTAAGCTCTTCTGTATATTGTTCATTTACACGTAGATATGCTAAAAGATCTCGAGCTATCCCCAATTGGGATGTTGCATCTGATCTATTAGGCGTAAGACCGACTTCAAACACAAAATCATCTTCTATCTTGTAATAAGTGGATGCCAAAGTACCTACAGGAACATCAGATGGTAGCACAGTAATACCTGAATGATCATCTCCAAGACCCAATTCGTCTTCCGCACATATCATTCCATGTGACTCACTGCCTCTTATTTTACCCTTTTTGATAGTCCAAGGAGTTCCATCAGCACCATACAATGTAGTACCTATCGTTGCTATCAAGACTTTTTGACCCGCTGCAACATTAGCGGCTCCACATACTATCGGTAATATCTCTCCACTGCCTATATCAACTGTTGTAAGAGATAATTTGTCAGCATCTGGATGTTTTTCGCAGGTAAGGACCTCTCCTACTACCACACCTTTGAGTCCTCCTTTTATAGATTCTATTTTTTCAATACCTTCTACTTCCAACCCTATGATGGTCAACATCTCCGCGATTTTCTCAGGCGTGTGAGATATCAAAAGATAATTTTTAAGCCAATTCAGCGACAATTTCATACTACCCTACGTCTTTTTATTCTTACTACTTATAAAACATGTGTCAAACTTGAAATATTATCTAAGATTAATTTTATTTTTTACTCAATCTCTTGTAATTATTCAAATGACAATTTCACCCTATTTTGCGTGCAAAATTAATAAAATTGCATTAATTAACGAATTATTATGAAGTTTTAAGCAATTATCTTTACGAAAGATCAAATGTTCTAATTCCTACCACCTTGTTTTTCCTTGAGCTTTAGACTTTTTCAATAGTAGCATAAGCAAAAAATTAGTTATTCATCTCATTGAGTGATCTATTTTTTGTTTTGGAATGAATTTAAAATACTAATTTTGTCACCGTCAAAAAAGTATTAGTTGAGTCGAAACCTAATATTGCTGGTTTTCACCTTTGTTGTCCATTGGGTTTATGGGCAACACACACCACCTGTTTCAAATTTTAAAGCATCAGAATATAAAGCCCATCAACAAAATTGGGCCATGGATCAGGCATCTGATAGGATTATGTACATGGCGAATTCTGAGGGCCTTTTATCTTATAATGGCAATAGTTGGACGCTACACAAGACGCCAAACCAAAAAATAATCCGATCAATCAAAGTAGTTGACGACCGCATTTATACTGGATCGTATGGAGAGATTGGGTACTGGAAGAGTGGAAACTGTAATGAATTAAATTACCAATCGCTAACAAATTTAGTTCCCGAAAATGCTATTTCTAAAGAAGAAATTTGGCATATTTTACATGTAAAAGACAAAATATATTTCCAGTCTTTCTCTGTTTTATTGGTGTATGATGGCAAAACCATACAGCGTGTAAAATTGCCAGGTAGCATTATGTTTTTGCATCAAGTAGGAAGTAAATTAATTTTCCAAGCCTTAGAACATGGTCTCTATGAACTCAAAACTGACAATTCTTTAGAGATTTTACCAGAGAGTGAGTTTTTTATTGGTAAAACAGTGACAGGTATTCTTCCATTTGACGACCAAAAAATGATGATCACTACTAGTTCCGATGGTATATTTTTGTATGGTGGAAATACAATTAATATCTGGAATGCTGCCATCAAGACGTATTTATCAGAAATTCAAATAAATAAAGCTCACAAAACCAGTGAAGGGGTAATTTTTCTAGGTACTATTAGAAATGGATTATTAGCATTTAATCAGAACGGTACCCAACTTTATATGGTAAATACATCTAATGGCCTTCAAAACAACTCTGTTTTGTCAATGATGGAAGACGCTGATAAAAACATTTGGCTTGGTCTGGATAAGGGTATTTCAATGGTTAACATAAACAACGACTTGAAGATATATTATGATGTGAAGGGACAATTAGGTACGATCTACACAGCTGCGACACAAGATTCTATTTTATATCTAGGTACAAATCAAGGTGTGTATTATTCTGATCTAAAAGCTAAAAGTGGCTTAAATTATACTAAAGAATTTAAACTCGTCAAAGGCTCCCAAGGCCAAGTTTGGCAACTCAAAAATACAGAAGCTGGGCTAATCTGTGGTCATAATGAAGGTACATTTTTGATAAATAAAGATAAAGCGGAGAAAATCTCCAACATAACAGGTGGTTGGTATCTAGATTACATTCCAAATCAAAATAAAAAACTATTATTACAAGGTACCTACACAGGATTAGTGATTTATTCTATGGATAGCGGTATGCTAGTCTCAAACAAAGTAAGTAACTTCAATGAACCTGTAAAGAAATTTATTATTGATAAAAATCAAAATATCTGGGTTGTAGGCCCATTTACTGGATTATTTAAATTAACGCCTGATCCATCTTTTAAGAAAATAATAAAAACTAAAAAGTATGGTGTTCCCGATGGGATTGTTACAGACAATGGATTAGATCTTAATATGATACACCAGAATATTTCAGTCGTCGCTGACGGTAAGCACTACCTATACAACCAAAATTTAGATAAATTTGAAGTAAACAAACAAATTCCAACCAATGCAAATAAGTTTCTAATGAGATCCCCTGATGATATACATTGGTTCAAGATTTATAATGATAGTTTTGTGTTAATGGATGTAAATAGTAAAAAAACCTTTCACAACACTATCAATAAAGACTATCATAGCATAGTAAGTATAAATGGTGGTAAAGATGTGTTGTTTTGCTTGGATGAAGGGTATGCCATTAGTAGTATTGACATGCTAAAAACGGCTATCCCAAAAATGTCAAAAATAGTATTTGATAAAATTGTAGGTAAAGATGTTTGTTTTGAAGCTGACACAAATCTAACATTTGAAATTCCTTACGAAGAACAAAGCATTAAGATATATTTCCACCATGCTGATTTTCAAAATACCAAAAATTATGTCTATAAGTTGACAGGAAATCGTAATGATGAAGCTTGGACTCCTGTAAATGATCCATCTTTTATAGGCTTTACGGGTTTGCCATTTGGTAAATATACACTCACTATTCAGTCTTCAGATGGCATTTCTAGCGATTCACTAAGATTTGTTGTTTTGCCGCCTTGGTATCAAAGCAAACTCGCATTTTTTGTTTATTTTTGTTTATTAATCGCATTATTTTTCTTGATAAAAGAATACATAAACAAAATAATTAAAGATGAAAAAACAAAGCTCGAAGCGGAAAATGAAAGACTATTAAGAGAACACAAATACCAATTAGAAAATGATAGATTGATTCATGACAATTTAGTCAAGAGCAAGGAACTAGCAAATGTCACTATGCACTTGATACAAAAAAATGAACTTCTGCAGGAGATAAAAGAAGAATTAATAGATGTAAGAAAAACAGGGGATCATACATTGACCGCAAAAGATTTTCAGAATCTAATGAAGCTCATCAATGAAAATATGACAGTTGAAGATGACAAAAATTTATTTGAGTCCAATTTCAATGATGTCCATGAATCTTTTCTAAAGAAGCTGAAAAATGAATTTCCAGACCTAACGGCAGCAGATTTAAAACTTGCAGCATACTTAAAAATGAATTTATCATCAAAAGAGATTGCACCACTTTTTAATATTTCTATTCGGGGTTTAGAAAATAAAAGGTATAGGTTAAGAAAAAAACTCAATCTGACCAATGATGCTAACCTAAATGATTTTTTTGCTGCATATGGAGACTAAGTATAACAAAACAGGCTAAATCCAAGTAAAAATCTCCATTGTCAAATGAAATTTAACTCAAAAATTTAAAATGGCGTAGTCATGGTGTAGTGATTTTTTTGACAATATTTAAAATAATTACTAATATTGCATTGTCATTACGTCACATCGAGAAATATTACTTTGCAACACATCAATTTGACGATGTTGTAGTAAAGTTGAAGTCATTCTGTATTTGGCGTAGTGGTTAGAACCTATTTTTTAATTGTATATTAATTTAATCACCAACAAAATGTACCTTAGAATGATGAAACATTTACTAACAGTATTGTTATTTACATTTGCAGCATTTACTATGAATGGTCAGACCATTTATGAAGACTTCGAAGGAGGAGCTGCCAAAATTGCTTGGGAAGCAGTCAATGGCCTTGCATATGAAGGACCAGTCGCTAACCCTTCAAAAGATGCCGTAAACGAGAGTGATTTCGTAGGCAAGTTCTCAAATAACGGAGTATCTGACTTCTGTTTTGGTCTCGGTACGATGTCATCGCCTGCAGATCTTAGCAAAATGAACCTAATGAAGATCAAAATCTGGTCTCCTACTGCACCAACCAGAGCCTTATTTAAATTTGAAGGTGGTGGAGCTGCTATCGAAAAATTTATTGACATTACAGAAGCAAACAAATGGGTAGAATACTCAGTAGACTTCTCAGCAGCTGCTACTACAGCTCATACAAAAGTCCTTTTGGCATTCCATCCATTCACTACTCCAGAAGCAAATACCTTCTATTTTGACGATATTCGTGGACTAGAAGCAAAAGAAGTGTTCGAAACTTTCGAAACTGGTAATGAAATGGGATGGACAGCATTTGATGGTACACTTGAAGCTCCCATCGCCAATCCAGCACCAAATAGTGTAAACAATACAGCTAATGTAGGCAAATATACTAAATCTGGTGCTCATGCTTACAGTTTATTGCTTGCTGAGAGATCAACTCCTTTTGATCTGAGTGTTTTAAATCAGTTCAAATTGCAAATTCACGCTAGTGCTCCTACTCAAGTACTTCTCAAACTCGAAGGACCTGGTGGGCCAGCAGTAGAAAAAATAGCTAATATTGGACTTACAAATGCATGGCAAGAATATACTTTTGACCTTTCTGCATCCAAAGATTTCAAACACCTTACAAAAGCAATCTTATTCTTTGATCCGGGTGTAGAGACAAGTGCAGATGTTTATCATTTTGATAACTTCTATGCTGTTTCAGCTGGCGCTTGCGGTAGCGTAACTCTTGACCCTTCTATCTTAGACGATTTCGAATGTAATAGAAATGCAACTTATGTTAATGGATGGGACAGTCTTACTGTTATTCCTAACCCAGCACCTAATACTGTAAATGCTTCATCTCATGTTGGTAAATTTGTGGATCAACTTGGTGAGCCTTGGAATGGTTTATTGATCGATTACCAAAACCCTATAGACCTAAGCAAAAACAATCAATTTAATGCTAAAATTTGGTCATCAAAAGCAACTAGAATTTTATTCAAATTAGAAGGTGGAGCATCAGCACCTAATGAAGTTTGGGCTGATGTCACAGAATTGAACCAATGGGTAGATTATTCCATAGATTTCAGTAGCCAAGCGCTAGCAAGTCACAAAAAAATGATCATGTTCTTTAATGCAGGCAATGAACCTGAAGTTGGAGATGTATATTTTGTAGACAATTTTGCATGGGGCGAAAAAACAATTGAAGATATTGAAAACTTCGAGAATGGAGCAACTCTTCCTTGGGAACCATTGGATCAACAATCATTACTTCATGGTGAGTTTGAAGTTATAGACAATCCAGATGCAACTGGGGTAAATACTTCTAATAAAGTAGGTAAATATACTAAAGGTGTATCTCAATTCTCAACAGTGGCTGCTGTGGCTCCAGGTTTAATAGATATCTCAGACAAACCACAATACAATCTTGATGTATGGGCACCTGTAGGAAGTACTTCTGTAACATTCCAATTAGAAAGTGCATCATCAGGAAATAAAGATGTGACTAGAGACTTAGTTTCACCAGGTAGTTGGGAGACATTGTCATTCAATTTCGCAGAATTTCAAACAATCAGCGATTGGTCTGCTATTAAAATACTATTTAATTCTGGTGTTGCAGAGCAAGGTGCTGTCTACTATTTTGACAATTTAAGACAAGGTGACTCTACAGTAGATCCATGCGAAGGTTCTGTAGCAATTACCAATATCATTGACGACTTTGAGTGTCAAAGAAATTATGAATATGGTGCAGGTGCAGAATTATTGACAGCAGTAAACAATCCAAGTCTTACGGCAGCTAACAGCTCTACAAAAGTGGGATTATACAAAGACCAACCAAACCAACCTTGGTCAGCTTTATGTGCTAACTTCCCTGATGGAATCGCTCTTGATGTATTTAACCAACTTGAATTCCAAGTTTTATCTAAACAAGCTGTACCAGTTTTATTGAAATTAGAAGGTGGAAGTAGTCCAGCTAAAGAGATATTTACTGAGATTTCAAAAGTTAATGAATGGTATAGTATTTCAGCAGATTTCTCTGGTGAAGCAGGCAAAGATCACAAAAGAGTTTGTCTATTTTTTAATGCTGGCGTAGAAACAACAACAATTGATGATTATTACATCGATAATTTCAGATGGGCACATGCACCATATGATGGTTGTTTAGTAAATTATGATGACGCGGCATTCGTTTCTGATCAGTGGTTATATTTCCCTAATGACAATGCAGGAGCCTTCGAGTTAGTTGACAATCCTCTGAAAGCAGGCATCAACACGTCGGATAAAGTAGGAAAAGCAACGGAAAAAGCTTCTGGAGAGCAGCCATGGCAGGGAATGTACACTGATCTTCAGTCTTATATAGACTTCGGTGCAAATACTATTATCAAAGCAAAAATTCTTTCTCCTAAAATCACAACCGTTACTTTAAAAGTTGAAAAACCACTTGTAGCTGGTTTCCCAGGAGGATCTGGTGACTTGACAGTGGCAAATACAAAAGTAAATGAATGGGAAGAATTGACTTTTGATTTCTCACAAGCGCCTACTCCTATCGACCCTGCTGGACAATATGCACGTCTTACTTGGATATTTGATATTTTAAATCTACCGAGTGAAGATGTTATTTACTATTTTGATGAAATACGATTAGATGGTAGTGATTGTGGTGCTTCTGGACCTTCTTCTTCTGATGATATCAAATTAACACAACTTTCTGTAAGTCCTAATCCAGTTAGTGATGTCCTAAGAGTAAATAATGCTGAGAGTCTAATGAACACAGACATTGTAAATATATACGGGCAAAGACTAGCGAAAGTTTGGAATCACAACCAGTCGACTCAGTATATAGATGTGTCATCAATACCAAGTGGAACCTATTTCCTTATGGGATACAATGACAAACAACAACTTGTGGCACAGTCTAGATTTATCAAATTATAATTAGGTGCTTTAACCAATAGTTAATAAGTAACCGGATGAACTCATTAAGTTTTTCCGGTTACTTTTCAATAAATGAGCAGATTATAGCATAGTATTCTTTGCTTAATATCATTATTTTCTGGTAATATCTTCTATTAGCCAGTTTTAAAATTTCTTTACACTTTCTAAAAAATAAATCTTATGTTTCGAATTATCTGGAACATACTTTTGATTGCTATAATATCAGGTTGTAGTCAAAACCAAAAAATAAGTCAAATCAATTATTCTAGAGCTGACTTAAAAAAACGAACATTTAATTTCTTTTGGGAATTAGCAGATACAAATAATTATCAAATTTTAGATAGATATCCTACCAAAACTTTTTCAAGCATTGCTGCTACTGGTTTTGGTTTAAGTGCATACATCACTGGAATAGAAAATAAATACATCACCAGAGATCAAGGTGCTGAAAGAGTATTAAAAACCTTGCAGACTCTATGGGCTCTCCCTCAGGGACCAGATGAAAAAGGCGTAAGTGGTCATAAAGGATTTTTTTATCACTTTTTAAATCTTGATGATGCTAAACGTTATAAAAATGTAGAACTATCCTCCATCGATACTGGTCTATTAATGGCTGGTGTCTTGAGTTGTATGTCATATTTTGACAATGAAAACAATAAGACTGAAAGTCAAATCAGAAATCTAGCAGATAGTTTATTCCTAAGGGTAGACTGGAATTGGATGATGAAATCCAATGGCAAAATGAGCATGGGTTGGCATCCCGAAAAAGGATTCATAGACAGTGATTGGAAAGGATATAATGAAGCGATGATCCTAATTATAATGGCTATGGGTTCGCCGACACATCCTATTCCAAATAATGCATGGCAAAAATGGTGTGAAACTTATCCAATTGACACTTTTTATGGCCAAAAAAACCTTCAATTTGATCCATTATTTGGTCACCAGTACAGCCATATCTGGATAGATTTCCGAGATATCAAAGATAGTTTTATGATGGCCAATAATGACGACTATTTTAATAATTCGCGTAAAGCAACATTGTCCAATAAAGCGTATTGTGTAGCCAATCCTGCACAATTTACTGGTTACAATGACAATTGTTGGGGACTGACAGCATGCGATGGACCGATTAACAAAACTTTGTCAATAGATGGTAGAGAAAGAAAGTTTTTCGACTACAGAGCTAGAGGTGCAAGCAGCATTCAGATCATAGATGATGGTACGATTGCACCTACAGCTGCTGGTGGGTCATTTACATTTACACCATCAGAATCAGAAGCATGTCTAGCTTTTATGTGGGACACATATTACAATGATCTAGTAGGTGATTATGGATTTAAAGATGCATTCAATCTAACATACAAGGATGACAAACATCCAAATGGTTGGTTTGATATAGATTATTTAGGCATTGATCAAGGTCCAATTTTATTACAAATACAAAATCATGAAACAGAATTGCTTTGGAATACCATGAAAAAAAATCCATACATAATCAATGGTCTCAAAAAAGCTGGCTTCAGTGGCGGCTGGTTGGATAAAATCAATTAAAGGCTAAACGATTATGAAGCATCAACCTGATATCCAAACATCAATAAATAAGTTTATACAAAACATAGCTTCAGTATTGGTCAATATTTAGATATGTTATCAATGTCATAAAGCAATAATAAAGAAAAATAAAAACAAGCAAATGAAAACACAAATTTTATTAGCAATAGCAGGAATACTATTGGTAAGTTGTTCAAAAAAAACAACGGACAAAATGGTTTCTATTCCTAAAGACCCATTTATAGAAAAGTTGATGTCCCAAATGACATTGGATGAGAAACTGGGGCAAATGACACTCTATACCACTGACTGGGAATCAACAGGCCCTACTATAAGAGGAGGATATGAAAACGATATCAAAACAGGCAAATGTGGTGCACTTTTCAATAGTCACACAGTAGATTTCACTACTAGACTTCAGAAAATTGCCATGGAAGAAAGTCGACTTAAAATTCCTTTATTATTTGGTTATGATGTCATACATGGTTATAAAACTATGTTTCCAATACCTCTAGGAGAAGCAGCGAGTTGGGACCTAGAAGCGATGGAAAAATCAGCCTACATTATGTCAAAAGAAGCAGCTGCATCAGGTCTTCACTGGACATTTGCGCCTATGGTAGATGTCTCTAGAGAGCCGAGATGGGGCCGTGTTATGGAAGGATCTGGAGAAGACACCTATCTAGGATCTAGAATTGCAGAAGCTAGAGTTAAAGGTATTCAGGGCGACGGATTTGACAATGCAGATAGACTTGTTGCCTGTGTAAAACACTTTGCAGCATACGGTGCTCCGATAGCTGGCAGAGATTATAATTCTGTAGAAATGAGCGAAAGGGTTTTCAGAGAAGTTTATCTCCCACCATACAAAGCAGCTGTTGACGCTGGAGCTATGACAGTTATGACATCCTTTAATGATTACAATGGTGTACCCGCATCAGGTAATAAATATTTGCTTACAGATATCCTTCGCAAGGAATGGGGATTTAATGGATTTGTAGTAACCGACTATACTTCCATCAATGAAATGGTCGCACATGGTGTCGTAAAAGACGAAACAGATGCTGGTATACTAGCTATAAATGCTGGTGTGGACATGGATATGCAAGGAGCCATTTTCCAAGAAAAAATAAAAGCTGGACTCAATGACGGTCGAATTAACATGAAACAAATCGACCATAGTGTCAGAAGCATTCTCCATATTAAAAAGAAATTAGGCTTGTTTGAAAACCCTTATAAGTTTTCTGATAAAACACGTGAAACTAATACCATTCTAGCCAAAGAAAACCTAGAAGCTAGTAGGGATGTCGCAAAAAAATCAATAGTACTACTTAAAAATAATGGTGTGCTTCCAATCAAAAAAACTGTAAAAAAAATATTATTGGTAGGACCACTTGCAAATGATAAAAACAATTTGATAGGTGCATGGTCTGGATCAGGAGAAGGTAGACATTGTGTATCATTACTAGAAGGTATGAAACAAAATCTAAAAGCAACTGACATTACAATAGAATACATCAAGGGTTGTGAGATAGAAGGCAATGACAAGTCAAACTTTGATCAAGTGATGAACAAAGCTAAAGAAGCTGACCTTGTTATTTTAGCCATAGGAGAACATAAAGATCTCAGTGGTGAAGCCACATCTCGCGCCATGATCCGTGTCCCAGGTGTCCAAGAAGAGCTACTAGATCAGTTAAAAACGGTAGGAAAACCAATCGTAACCGTATTAATGAATGGTCGACCTTTGATATTAAATAATGTAGATCAAAAGTCTGATGCTCTACTCGAGTCCTGGTGGCTAGGTACTCAGGCTGGAAATGCAATTGCGGATGTACTTTTTGGCGATTACAACCCATCTGGAAAACTTCCTATCACATTTCCAAGACATGAAGGACAGATTCCTATATATTATAATTACAAAAGCACGGGAAGACCATTTGATGCTAATTCAAAATGGAACTCAAAGTATATTGACATGCCTAATACGCCATTGTATGTTTTTGGATATGGCTTGAGTTACACAACATTTGAATATAGTAAACCAACAGTTGCCAAGAATACTTTCAGCAAAAATGAACAAATAAGCGTCTCTGTAAATGTAACAAATACTGGAAGTTATGATGGTGAAGAAGTCGTCCAATTGTATATCAGAGACTTGGTATCGAGTGCCACTAGACCTGTCAAAGAGCTTAAAGGTTTTAAGAAATTGATGATTAAAAAAGGCGAAAGTAAAGTGGTGACTTTCACATTAAACAAAGAAGACCTAGCTTTTTATAATGATAAAATGGAATGGGTGACAGAACCAGGAGAATTTAATATCTTTGTAGGTGCGTCATCTGATACAGATAATGTAGTCAAAATTTCAATTAAATAATTAAACAAAATGAAAATGAGAAGTTTGATCCAAAAGTTTGCTGCGATATTCATTATTATGTTTACATTAATGTCGTACTCGCAAGCCCAACACACCGTAAAAGGTATCATAAAAGCGCTAAATAATGGCGAACCACTCATCGGAGCAACTGTAGAAGAAATAGGCACTACTACAGGAACTATTACAGACATCGATGGGTCCTATACCCTAAATATTAGCAACCCAAATGGTGTACTTATTATAAAATACATCGGATATGAAGACACTAGAATCGATGTAAATGGACAGAATGAAATAAATGTAAACCTTGCAGAATCATCTGTTCTCATAGACCAAATTGTTGTAGTAGGATATGGCACACAGAAAAAAAGCGATCTTACTGGAGCTGTAAGTAGCCTGAAAGGTGCCGAATTAGAAAGAGTCGTCACACCCAATGTAGAACAAGCCCTCCAAGGAAAAATACCTGGTGTGTATGTATCTCCCGCATCAGGTCAGCCAGGTGCAGGAGCTGTCATAAGAGTCCGAGGAACAGGAACATTAAACAACTCAAACCCGCTATACGTCATCGATGGAATGATCACGGAAGACGCTTCATCCGTCAATCCACAAGATGTAGAAAGCATCGAAGTTCTAAAAGACGCATCATCAGCAGCGATTTATGGTAGTCGTGGCGCCAATGGCGTTATACTTATAACAACAAAAAATGGTAAAAAACGTCAAAATGCACAACTGTCATTCTCTACATATTATGGTCAACAAGAAGCTGTAAGACAAATAGATGTATTAAATGGAGCTCAATTTGCAAAAGCTTACAACCAACTCCGTGGTCAAAATTTCTATTCTCAAGAATTTATTGATACCATAGGTGAAGGGACTAACTGGCAATCTGAAGTTTTGCGAACAGCACCAATCAAAAACATGCAGTTCGGAGCAAACGGAGCAAGTGACAATATCTCTTACAACTTCAGTGCGAATTATTTTGACCAAGATGGTATATTAAAAAACACATCATTTGAAAGAGGTACGTTCAGGTTGAATACTGAGATGAAACTGAAACCTTGGTTTACCTTAGGAAATAATGTTTCTTACTCCATTCAGAAAGAACAATTAGGTCCCAATGTGATAGCTGGTGCATATAGAATGCCTTCTGTTTTGCCCGTAATGGAAGATGGTAAGTTTACAGACCCTACTTTTTTTGGTTTAGCATTGGGAAATCCTGCCGCTAGTCAATTTTATCAAAGTAATAATTTCAAAAACTCATCTATCCTATTGGGTAATATGTACGGAGAAATTTCATTCTTAAAAAACTTTAAATTCAGAAGTAATTTTGGATATAATTTCAGATCAAACCGTGAGAGAAGTTTCCTTCCAAAATACCAAGTAAGTGCTTCTCAAATAAATAATCTAGATAGACTGACCGTTACTTATGATGATTCTGACAAAAACTGGATTTGGGAGCAGACGCTCAACTATTATAAGGAATGGACAGATCATAGCATTGGCGTTTTAGTAGGATATACTGCAGAAGAACGAAAAAGTGATAATATTTTTGCATCAAGAGAGAGTTTCCCAGGTACAATTGATGAAGTCATATATTTGAATTCTGGTATTGACACATCTGCTACAAATGGTGGTATTGGATCTGCAGAGGCTTTGACATCATTTCTATTCAGAACAAATTATTCTTACAAAGATAAATATCTATTTAGTACTTCATTAAGGGTAGACAAATCTAGCCGTTTTACACCTGACAATCGTACAGGCTATTTCCCTGCTGCTAGTGTGGGTTGGAATCTGGGTCGCGAACCATTTATCGAAAGTCTTAATACTTTCGATAGACTAAAAGTAAGAATGAGTTATGGTATTTTGGGTAACCAAGCATTGACAAATAGGTATCCTACGTCTGCTATCATAAATGGAAATCTAGGTGTCGTATTGGGACCAAATGAAAGTCTCAACCAAGGTTCCACTCAATTATCTATAGCAAATCCGAAACTCAAATGGGAGATATCAAACCAAATCGATCTAGGACTTGAAGCAGGTTTTTTCAATAATAGACTAGATGTGGAGTTCGATTGGTACAGACGGAATACTTATGATATTATCGCAGCAGTGCCTATTCCCGACTTTGTGGGATCAGCTTCTAATCCTTTTGTAAACACAGCAGAAGTACTCAATACAGGTGTAGATCTAGGTGTAAACTGGAGAGAATCAGGAACTTTCGATTATTCTATAGGATTTAATGTTTCGCCTATTAAAAACGAAGTATTGGCACTTGCGCAAGGAAGGGAAGAAATTTTTGATGCCTTTATAAATGGCGAACCAGCAAGTAATACCATCGTAGGACTTCCCATAGGTGCGTATTATGGATTTAAAACCGCTGGAGTTTTCCAAAGTGCAGAAGAAATCGCGTCTAGTCCAATCCTTGGCGGAGAAAAACCTGGTGACCTTAGATATGAAGATATTGATGGCAATGGTTTGATTGATGGTGAGGATAGAGTTTATCTAGGTAGTCCAATACCAACGCTGACTTATGGTATAAATCTTGGTGCAGCTTACAAAGGATTGGATATGAATATAGATTTCTTGGGCGTGAGTGGCAACAAGGTGTACAATGAAAAGGAAGCTAATAGATTTGCAGTGTATAATTGGGAAGCACACGTGGCTGATGCATGGACACCAGAAAATCCTTCTACTTCTGAACCAAGGGTCACAAATGGTGGTCATAACTACAGAGTAAGCGATAGATTTGTCCAAGATGGGTCATTTTTTAGATTAAGAACCGTAAATTTGGGTTATTCTTTCCCTGCTAGCTTACTTGGACGAATTAAAATGGAAAGTTTACGTATATTTGTATCTGGTACGAACCTTTGGACACGTCAATCGTTTACTGGTTATTCACCAGAATTTCCCAATAGTTCGAGTCCATTTAGAGTAGGATTTGATAATGGTGCTTATCCAATAGCAAAATCTATTCAATTTGGTCTTGAAACTAAATTTTAAATCACATAAAAATATTTAAAAATGAGAAATATAATTTTAGCAGCAACGATTATTTTTTTTAGCAGTTGTTCTGAAGATTTTTTAGATAGAAAACCTACTGGAACACTGACAGCAGAGACTTTTTTCGAAAACGAAGAACACGCTATTTTGGCCACAAACGCTATTTATTCCAACTTTAGATCTTGGGAATATTGCGGACTACCCTACATTGGAGCGACTGACATCATAAGTGACGATGCTGACAAAGGGAGTACCGAAAATGATGGGCCCTACTTAAAAGAAGTGGATGACTTTTTCTTCGATGCTACCAATCAAACATTTTCTACCATTTGGAAAGGTCATTATCAGACTATTTCAAGAGCAAATATTGCCATAAATAGAATTCCTGATATAGATATGACGGCAAGCTTAAAAGAAAGACTCGTTGGCGAAGCAAAATTCCTAAGAGCATTCAATTATTTCAGGCTTGTTCAGTGGTTTGGAGACATTCCACTTGTCACAACTCAACTTACAGAAGATCAATTTTTTACTCAAAAAAGAAATGCTAAAAGTGAGATTTACGCGCTCATTGAGCAAGATCTAAAAGATGCCATTTCTTCACTTCCTGAAAAATCAAAATACGCAACAAATGATCTGGGTAGAGCCACAAAAGGTGCTGCAAAAGGTATATTAGCAAAACTGTATATGGTGCAAAAAAAATATGCTGAAGCGCTTGTATTATGTGACGAAATAATAGCAAGTGGAGAGTACTCTCTCATCCCAAATTATAACCAAATATTCACACGTGCTAGTGAATTCGGACCTGAAAGTATGTTTGAAATTGGAGCAGTTGCGCTACAAGCAGCCGTGGCAGGATCAGGTGCTACACCTTACAATATGGTACAAGGTGTACGTGGTGTACCGAATCTTGGATGGGGATTTAATAGACCAAGTGACGATCTGATCCAAAACTATGAAGCAGGTGACCCACGACGTCAAGCAACTATTATTTATGTAGGTGAAGTTTTGCCTGATGGCCTGACTATCGTACAAAATAATCCGGAAATACTTAACCCAAGATTCAATCAAAAAGCATGGGTACCTGCCCACGTAGGACTGCAAGATAATGGTCCCGGAAATATCAGATTACTTAGGTACGCAGATATCATTTTGTTAGGTGCTGAAGCAGCAAATGAATTGGGTCAAAATAGTAAAGCACTTGAATATGTGAATATGACAAGAAAAAGAGCCCGTGGCACAAACAATTTTATTTTGAAAGATCTTACCATAACAGATCAAGCGGCACTTCGCACAGCTATCAGAAAAGAAAGAAGGTCTGAATTAGCTATGGAACAGCTTAGGTGGTTTGATCTACAAAGATGGGGTATCCAAAGTGAGGTAATGACCAAAATAGGTAAACCTTTCATTGCGAATAAACATGAATTATTCCCATTGCCACAGACAGAAATAGATCTCAGTGCGGGATCATTAGGACAAAATCCTGGATATTAGTCATGATTACAAGCCACTAAAGGTATGGTCATTAGATATCGACTTAACCTTTAGTGGCTTCTTTATATAGCTACAACAACTACATGAAATTAACCTATAAAATTTTTTAAACTTTACATTCTGAAAAATAAAAGATGACAAATCGATATATATTATTCTTATTTTCTGTACTTCCATTGTTTTCAATAGCACAAAAAATTAGTTTTACTAAGACTGACACATATCAACGTCACACTGAACTAAGCTGGCAAACAGAAGGATTGGCTGGAGCAGAATATTTCAGAATAATGAGATCAAAAGATGGCACAAATTACTCAGCGATAAAAACGATTACGACGAAAGAAATGATGGATTTTTCGCCATCAGACAGATTGGATACATTTTACTACTATGTAGAAGCGCTCAATGGATTGAATCAAGCCTTGGGCAAATCCGACACCATCAAAACACAAGAATATGAAATGGATGATGTGGCCCTGATGGACATGGTACAAAAATATACTTTTAGGTACTTTTGGGATGACGCGCACCCTACATCTGGCATGGCTAAGGAAAGAAACAGCAGTGGTGATATCGTCACATCAGGTGGATCTGGATTTGGTATTATGAGTATTCTTGTAGCTATAGAAAACGGGTACATCACACGTACTGAAGGTGTAAATAGGATTATTAAAATAATAAGTTTCTTACAATTTGCAGAGCGATTTCATGGCGTTTATCCACATTGGATGAATGGAAAAACTGGAAAAGCCGTAGCTTTCAGCCAGTTTGATAATGGTGGAGATTTGGTGGAGACTGCCTTTCTTATGCAAGGTCTATTGAGCGCCAGACAATTTTTTGATGCAGGAAATTCCTCCGAAAAAGCCATAAGAGACATCATCACCAAACTATATGAAGATGTAGAGTGGGATTTTTACAGTAGAAACAATTCAGGAGTACTTTACTGGCATTGGTCACCAAACTATGCTTGGCAAATGAATTTCCCATTGCGAGGATATAATGAAGCTATGATAGTATATATCCTAGCTATAGCATCTCCTACTCACCCAGTACCAGCATCATATTGGAATACAGGCTGGACATCAAATGCAAATTATAAAAATGGAAACTCCTGGTATGGTCATAAATTATTGGTTGGACCAGCATATGGTGGACCATTGTTTTTTGCTCATTATTCGTTTTTGGGTTTTGATCCACGTGGCATAAAAAACAAAGAGGTAAATTATTTTATAAACAATAGAAATCATACACTCATCAACCGTGGTTGGTGTATTGCAAACCCACTAAATCACAAAGGTTATTCTGCAGAATGTTGGGGGCTCACAGCTTCAGACAATCCTTTTGGCTATTCTGCGCACGAGCCTGGACCGAAAGACAATGGTACGATTACGCCTACAGCAGCACTCTCATCCATGCCTTACACGCCATCAGAAAGTATGGACGCACTAAGATATTTTTATTTCATTGAAGGTGAAAAACTGTTTGGTAAATATGGATTTTATGATGCTTTTAATGCTAGAGTCAATTGGTACGCTGATTCGTATTTAGCAATAGACCAAGGACCTATCGTCTGTATGATCCAAAACTTTCGTACTGAACTGTTATGGAAACAATTTATGAAAAACCCAGAAATAAAACCTGCCTTAGATGCTATAGGTTTTGTAGAAGATCTTACATCTAATACTGAGAATACCACATTTGAAAGCAACATCAATCTTAGCCCAAACCCTGCTTTTGATGAGATTCAGATATCTTTTGAAGAAGCCACAGAGTTGCCTTCTAAGATTGAAATAGTAAATTTACAAAATCAGCTATTGATAAGTATTGAAAATGAGATAACAAGCAACACTATAATCAATATTAAAGAGTTACATTTATCTGGAATGGTTTTGATAAATTTACATTTTGGTAATAAAGTGATTGTAAAAAAATTGATTGTAAAACCAAATTAAAACAATGTATAATCAATCCTAATTACTATAATTCTGTCATTTATTCAGATATTCGATCAACTTTGTCACTGCTCTTGCTCTATGACTTATGGTGTTCTTAATACTACTGTCAAGATCAGAAAATGTATCTTCATATCCATCTGGAATGAAAATCGGATCATAGCCAAAACCTTCATTTCCAGACATTGTTTCGGCTATTTTTCCGCGTACTATTCCTTCAAAATAAAGCACTTCACTACCATCCACTAATGAAATCACCGTTCGGAATTGTGCAGAACGATCTGTTTTTTCATCAAGCATTTGCAAGAGTTTTTGCATATTTTGGATAGGGTCTCTTTCTTCTCCTGCAAATCTGGCTGTATGCACACCTGGCTGTCCATCTAAAGCATCTACTTCAAGGCCTGTGTCTTCTGACAACGATGGGCTGTTTGTTTTTTCAAATAAAAATTTAGCCTTTATAAGCGCATTTTCTTCTAATGTAATACCATCTTCTACAATATCATCATATACTCCAATATCTTTGAGCCCAAGAATCTTAAATTCTGGAAGTATATTTTTTATTTCGGAAAGTTTATGTTCGTTTGCTGTTGCGAATACAAGCGTTCTATGTGTCATGTAAAATTGATTATTTTAAAAACATTTCTTGTAGTTTATTCCACAATAAAAGCTTTTTGTTATTGTCTGCCAAAACTATGTCTAATCCTTCAAAAACAAGTAATCTACTTTTGTCAAGTTTATTTATTTCTTGATGTTTATAATCTAAGTTATATCCAATATTTTCAGGCTTTATGCCAAAAAGTATTAAGTCTTTGTACTCCAAATTTAGCATATTAAGTGAAATTTGTTTATTTTCATCACATGTCAGCATAAAAATATCATTTTCGTAGTCATATTTGATTGCTGAAATCATCTTTTGGAGCGCAGTTAACTGAACTTCTGAAAAACCTTGCTTCCGGCAAATGACTACTAACTTTTTAGCTCCTTTACCTTGTATTGATATGGATGATACGTCAAAGTTCGGAATCTTAAAAAGTGTATTTTTTAAAGGATTCATCAAAATTATATTTCAAAAAAAGGAATTATAAAAAATATTGTTTGATTAAAGTAAAAATTTTATTATCAAAATAGAATTTTATAAATTTTATCTTACTTTTGTACTGCAAAGTAACAGAATTTTGACGGAATGTTCTCAAAATTTGATTGTAAAGAATTTTATAAATGCGCATCCGTCCTTCAACCCTAACCATTTTTTTTTAAACGCTCTAAAATCTTGCAACAATGAGTTACCAATTCAACATTACAAAAACTGCCCAATCTTCGTTGTCAAAAGTTGATTTTGATAATATTCCATTCGGAAAGGTATTTTCTGACCATATGTTTGTAGCTGACTATATTGATGGAAATTGGACAAATTTTGAGATTGTACCTGTTGATAAAATCCCTGTTCACCCTGGTAATTTAGCATGGCATTATGGTCAGGCGATTTTCGAAGGGATGAAGGCAACAAGGGACGAAGCTGGCAATGCACTGTTGTTTAGACCTGAAATGCACGCAAAAAGAATCAACGCATCTGCAAGAAGAATGTGTATGCCAGAATTACCGGAAGATCTATTCTTACAAGCAATTCATACGCTAGTCGATATGGAAAAAGCTTGGATTCCGCCACAAGTTGGTAGCGCACTTTACATCAGACCTTTTATGGTTGCAATGGACGAAGCAATCGGTGTGAGAGCTTCAGATACTTATAAATTTATCATTTTCGTAATGCCAGTAGGTCCGTACTACAACCAACCTGTCAATTTGCTTGCACAAGATAAATATGTGAGAGCTGTAGTCGGTGGTGTAGGTGAAGCAAAAACTGCTGGTAACTATGCAGCATCATTACTTCCAGCTACTATGGCACGAAAAGAAGGATATGACCAAGTGATGTGGCTAGATGGCGTACACAAAAAATACATCCAAGAAGTAGGTACGATGAATATATTTTTTGTGGTAGGGGATGAGGTCTTAACGCCAAACTTAGATGGTGCTATCTTAGATGGTATTACTAGAAATTGTATCATTACTATCCTAAAAGACAAAGGATATAAAGTAACAGAAAGACCTATCACCATAGATGAAATCATGGAAGCTGGAGCAAACGGCACACTTAAAGAGGTATTCGGTACGGGCACCGCAGCTGTCGTAGCGCCTGTAGCAAAAATAAAATACAAGGAAGATGTCATCACACTTCAACCAGAAACATACAAAATTAGCACTCTTGCCAAAGAGACCATCAATGGCATGAGAAATAGAACGATAGAAGACAAATTCGGCTGGATTATTCCTGCGTAAGGTAGATTAGAATTAAAAGGAAGCCCAATATTTATAATGTAAATGTTGGGCTTTTTTATTTGCTAAATGCTAACAAAATAATACGTGAAGAAAGTTTTTGACCACAAATCTAGATTACCAAAATAATTTCTTAGATTTGCATAATGAATAATAAACACGATAAATTTATAAAAGAACAATTATCAAAAAAAGAGAATGCAATTGACTTCCTAAAAATTGCCATTCCAGAAGCAATATTGGATAATATAAATATTAATTCAATTCAACCAACATCAAGTACTTTTATTACAGAAGAGTTAAAAGAAATATTTGCAGATATTATTTATACCTGCCAATTAAAAGATGGCAGCGATGCATTTTGTTCGATATTAATAGAACATAAAAGTTATAAAGATCCATATGTAGGTTTTCAAATAGGATCTTATCTTTTTGGTAGTTATCGCCAACAAATAAAAAATAAAGAGCCTTTTAGAATTATATTGCCACTTGTTTTCTACCATCATGAAGTTAACTGGACATACAAGCCTATAGAAGAATACTTTATAAATTTTCCCGTATCATTTTTGAAATATATACCGAAGTTTGAAGTTGAATTTTTCGGTGTTAATAATTTATCGGACCAAACAATATTCAACATTAGAAATGTGGCAATATCTACGATGCTGATGACACAAAAACACCATCATGATACTGAAGAGTTGTTAGATAGAATGGAAAAAATATATGAATCGCTACAAACACAAGAAGAAAGGAACTCTTTCAATTATAACTTTGTTTATATCCTTATTATTGGTAATAGAAAGAGTGACACCATAGAAATTATCAAAAAAAATAAAGACAAACTTATAAACAAAGTATTTATGACACTTTACGAAGAAATAACCAATCAAAGCAAAATTGAAGGTAAGATCGAAGGTAAAATTGAAGGTAAGATTGAAGGTAAGATCGAAGTAATCTTAAATGGTTTTGATCAAG
>DAOLFJ010000005.1:37192-39133 GCA_035326365.1 Saprospiraceae bacterium
TTCCCACATCCTTACTGGCAAATATTACTAATATGACAGAATCCGAAGTCATAGATATCTTAAAAAAACACGCTAAAACGAATTGGTAAAAAATATAGACTTAATTATAAATTTACACTACTTCATAAAAGAATAAAAATACTGTCCGATATCGGACACCAAATTCCCAATATCGAATTACATATAAATTACTCATATGTATTAAATATTCATTTTCATTATATTAATTCTTGGCACGACCATTGGACGATTATTAGCAAATATTATCATCTAATGGATCGTCAAATTAGTCAGGAAGAACAAAAGTCAGCTCGAATTAAAAAAATCAGCATTTGGGTGATTGGTTTTATCATTGCTGCAATCATCTTTTGGGCTTATCAAAAACTGCTTACTCGCTCAGTGGATTTCAACGATATCTATACTGCCACTATTGAAATGGGTGACATAGACCAGACACTAACAGCAAGTGGTACGGTTATACCTGCTTACGAACGTGTGATAAATGCGCCCGTGGTCACGGAGATTACAAAAATCCATCTCACAAATGGTGCTGAAGTGGTGCCTGGTTCAAAAATACTTGAGCTTGACCAAGAATTTACACGTCTAGAATATGACAAACTAAATGATGAATTGTCACTACGCAAAAATAATATAGACAAACTCAAATTGCTCTATGATAAGGAGTTGCGTGAACTTGACATCAAAAACCAGATAAAAGGTCTCGAAATCAGTGAAATGGACGCACAACTTAAATCTCAAATAAGGCTTAAAAATGTAGGTGGTGCAGCAGAAGAAGACATCGAAAAAGTCAAACTTAAGCTTAGCATCATGGGTTTGGAAAAGAAGATGCTTGAAAACGAATTGACTTACCGCAAAAGTCACAATATCGTAGAGAAACAAAACCTTGGTCTAGAATACGAAATACAAGTCAAACGTCTGGCAGAATTGAAACGAAAACTCTCAGAAACGACTGTGCATTCTGATACAAAAGGTGTCATCACATGGATCAATGAAAATATAGGCAAAACGGTACAAATAGGTGAACCACTCGTGCGTATTGCTGACTTACAAAACTACCGTGTAGAAGCCGTGACATCAGATAGGAATAGCGAAAAACTAAAACCTGGCACCCAAGTGAGTGTGCGCATCAATAATCAAGACCTTTTCGGTACCATCACGCACACATTGCCCACTGTTGAGAATAATACCATAAAATTTCACATTGCACTCGATGATGCTGCAAATAAATTGCTCAGACCGAATCTCAAAACCGATGTGTATATCATAACAGATAAAAAAACTCAAGTCAAAAAACTCAAAATTGGTCCTGCTATCAATGGCGCACCAACACAAGATCTTTTCGTAGTCAAAAATGGTATTGCAACAAAAGTATCTGTCAATAAAGGGATTATCAATTCACAATATGTAGAAGTACTCGATCCGCTGCAAGTAGGTGACCAAATTATCATCTCCGATACGAAGAACATTGACCATCTTTCTCAATTTGAAATCAAAAAATAATGATGATTATGAGACTTGTTTTTTACATTCTATTTTGCATTTCTACCACTGCCCTATCTGGACAAAATAGTTTTACTTTAGAAACATTATTGGCAGATGTGAAGGCCAAATCTTTACAGAATATGTTGTCAACATCTGCGTGGAAAATGGCTGAAGCAGATATGGATTTTTTTAAGGCTGCGCTCAAACCACAAGTTTCTGGTCGGATGACTCTACCCAATTTCCTACGTACATCCAATGCTGTCACGCAACCAAACGGAACTATAGCATTCCAACCTGTTTTCCAGAATAATGCTTCTTTTTCGCTTCTTGTCGAGCAAGCATTTCTACCTACTGGTGGTACATTTTTTGTGCAGACCGACATACAGCGCTTTGACGATTTTAGTAGCAAATATAAAGTTTTTAATGGTGTGCCAATAA
>DAOLFJ010000240.1:0-7281 GCA_035326365.1 Saprospiraceae bacterium
GCGCAAAATGTACAATGAAAGCAATGGGGCCAAAGGAGCATTTGTAGTTGCGACTAATGCATCTTGGGGTATTGATGATGCACTAGCGGAGACAGCACCTATTTGGTGTGCTATGTATGACTCATTGGGTCATGAAGGGATCATCAGCTGTGGAGCCACAGCTAATGCCAATACTGATGTAGACGTCCAAGGTGATTTACCGACATCATGTTCGAGTGATTTTCTTATTTCTGTTACTAATCTTACTAAATTTGATGTTAAAATTAATGACGCAGGTTATGGCAGACGCACTATAGATATTGGGTCTTATGGTCATCAAGCATATACAGTCACACGGACTGCTTATGGAACTTTTGGAGGTACTTCAGGAGCTACGCCCCATGTCACTGGTGTGATAGGATTGATATATTCCGCCCCATGTCAGACATTCATGGAATTGGTCAAAACGCATCCAGATCAAGCCGCATTAGTGGCAAAGGATATGTTGCTACATGGCAATACGCCCAATAACACTTTAAAAAATATCACCACTACAGGCGGAAAACTGAATGCATTCAGAGCGCTGAGCAATATTATGGATCTTTGTGAAGACTGCTCTGTTCCAGCTGGTATTGCCTACACCGCAACTGACTCTGGTATTATTGTCGATTGGGCTTCAGAATCAGGTTCATCAGTAGTACGTGTCAGATATAGGAAAGTAGACGATTCAAATTGGACAATCATTCAAAATATCAACAAAAATTATCAAATTTCAGGTTTAGATATTTGTTCCGAATACGAAATTCAATTAGGTAGTGATTGCGGATTTATTGCTGATCAATATAGCTATTCTTCGTTTATATTTACAGAAGGCTGTTGCAATAAACCTTTAGATGTCCTTGCTATTTCAGGTGAAAATAGTATTTCATTATCATGGGGTTATATTCCAAATACAGAGTATACTCTTGAAATTACAGATCAAAATAGCATCGTTACCACTTACGTCGTAGATACCAATTATTTTGAATTTTCCGATCTTCCTAAATGTCAAGGGTATACGGTACGGTTGCAAACATTCTGCACACAATATGAAAATGAATCAGGATTTACAGAAGCTGTAGACATCACCACTTCCTGTGGTTCATGTACGTCCAATGAATATTGTGTTTTCGGTCCCAAAGATGCTTCCCAAGAATGGATAGCTCAGTTTAAGCTGGGTAATATTGACAATAGAAGTTTGGGATCACCTATTGGTTATCGTAGTTTTGCAGGTGGACCTACCACCATATTATATCCAGATCAAGTCTATAATTTCGGGATAATAGCTGGATATGCTTCCAATGTATTTCCAGATTTTTACAAAATCTACATTGATTGGAATCAAAATGGATTGTGGGATGCGGAAGATGAAGTTTTTGTAACTGATGAATCCATAAGAAATGGCGTCACCGGTAGTTTTTCAGTGCCGAAAGATTTTGTGGAAGGTACCACTTTGATGCGCGTAATCATGTCATATGAATCATTCGGAGGTGCCTGTGATGATGCTGAATATGAGTATGGGGAAGTAGAAGATTATTGTATTTCTGTCTTCAATAACTATTGTAATGAAAGTGCAACATTAATGATTAGTTCCATAGAAAATACTAATGTAAATTTCAATATTTCAAACCTAAATGAAGTAAGCGATTCTATCTTGGTTAGTTTCAGAAAAAAAGGTGAATCCACTTGGCTATCATCATGGGGGAAAGACTCAATCGTTCTTTCAGGATTGTCAGAATGTACCCTATATGAGTACCAATACAGCATTATGTGTGACGATATCGTTTCTGCAACAAGTCAAATAGACACCTTCAAAACGGCTTGCCAAAACCAAACCCAAAATATTGATGAGACTCAAATAAAAGTATATCCAAATCCTGCAAGAGATATCCTTACACTTGAGATGGATATAAATCTGGTAGATATAAAAAAAATAAGATTGCTACACGTATCAGGTATGGCACATTCACCTGTTGTAAAATATAGCAACGATAAAAAAGTGGAACTATCTTTATCACATTTATTACCTGGTGTCTATCTGCTAGAAATGGTAGGAAAAAATGGCATCAAATATGTCAAAAAAGTAGTGAAGATTTAATTTAAGATCGAGGGTTTTAGTGATCTGGTAAAGTCTGGAAGTTTTGTGATGTTAAATTAAAGTCTTAAGGTCCTTAATTCCTAAATGGTTAGGTAGATTTATAGCTCGTAGTTTTAAGCTCGTGGATCGTACTCTTTACTGACTACAATCCATGTTTATTTGCAAACCATGCCATCTCATCTCTCATCTTTCATATCTTTTATCTCATAACTCATCTCTCATTATTTATCTCTCATAGCTCATCTCTCATAGCTCATCTCTCATAGCTCATCTCTCATAACTCATCTCTCATAACTCATCTCTCATAACTCATCTCTCATAACTCATCTCTCATCATTTATCACTCATAACTCTCTCAATATCAGCGTTTATGTATGTATTTATGTATGTATGTATGTATGTATGTATGTAGAATATTTTCATAAATATTTAAAAAAATACTTGGTCATATCAAATTACCTATTTATCTTGCGATCGTTATTAGAAGATATTACGCGACTGCAGGCACAGAATGACTTCAAAATAACTGTGAGTAGAAAGAATAGTGGAGATATAATTGCACCCAAATTTTACAGGGCTGGTTTAGATACAAAAGAGTGAATTGGTGCTTCATTTTTTTGTAGTTAAATTTAAACATGATACAAGATTGATGTAATCTTAAGATCATGATATCATCGACGTATGTATGTCTTTTTTAATTAATTGGTAAAATTAACACCTAATGATAAAATTATATATAATTTCAATTTTCATTTTTTGTTTTATTAGTCTAAATGCACAACTTCATCTTCCTTTAAAGTTTAGGAATGACGAAGCAAAATGGGTCAATCTAAATTGGGTGGAAGGTGAAAGTAAGGAAAAACAATGGTTTGATAATCGTGTACCACCGATAATAGTAGGTGATACTGTTTATACATTTTCTAATTATAAAGGTTCATCATCAAATCATATAGGCTTTAGTGTTAAAAAAATTAATAAATTCTCCGGGGAGTTATACTGGGAGTTGCAAAATACAAATAAATTGCAAGGTCAGAGAAAAGCCATAAGTATTCCTTTGCTTAAAGAGTCAACTATAGATATAGCATTGTTTGATGAAGCACCCAATCCATTAGGACCAATTACGGATTGGAATCATTGTTATCCTGGCCGAATATCTGTTGATAGAAATAATGGCACGATCGTAGATAGTGTTTTTGTAAACAAACAGGACACATTACTAAATCATTCCTTCATGTCGTTATGGGATAAAGAGGTTGGTATAGGGGGAAATTATTTCTTAATTTCTGAAGGGTATAGATCAATTTTTCCAGACCTTAACTACAATGTAATTAGAGATTATAATGAAGGAGGAATTTTAATTAAAGCGGATACAGTTTTTAATGAGTTTAGCAATTTCTTTCAAAATTCAAGAATTTTTCCCTTTCAAGATAGCCTTACAGGAGTAGTTGTGGTTTCTCGTGATTTTGATTTTGTCCAGAGGGAAGTGATTTATAGTCTGTATGATAGTAAGTTTAATTTAGTTAATAGAATTGACTTATCTAGTCATTTAGGTGATAGACTTACATTTTGTGTGGCGTATCGTGTCGATCGTGAGCATATAATTATTGAGTCTGGCTATCAGGATTTTGAAAAAATAGAAACTCAGCTCAATTATCATTTATTTGACATAAACGGAAAATTTATTGATAAAATTAGATATACACTCAGGAATGGTATTGATAATGGTGTGCAATATGGGCATTTTTACCCACTTTATGATGTTGTTAATAACCGTATATTGTTAACTCGGTCATTGCAGCGCAATTTGGCACAAAGTACAGTTTTCGATTTGTTTGCATCAGACGGAGATAGTATTAAAATTGTCAAAAGTATAATAGTGGAAGGGGAATCGGACCATTTTAGAACCCAATTCGCTACAATGATGGATAATGGAGATATTATGATGTATGTGCAACAGTTTGTTTGGGGAGAAAATGGTGATTATCCAAGATGGTTTAGTTGGATCATGCTAGATGGCCAAAAAATGAATATAATTAGCAATACCAAAGATATCACCATAAAAAACAATCAACTAAAAATCCATCCCAACCCAACAAACAGCCTCATCCATATCCAAGGACTACAAGAAGAAGCAAATGTCCGCATTCAGAATATAAACGGTCAAGTCATCAAAACGATAAACACCACGGATAGCCAGGTAGATATCAGCGACTTAACTAACGGCCTCTATATTTTTGAAATACAAAACAAACACTTAATGGAAAGACATAAGATTTTGAAAATTGAGTAACATAAAGATTGAGTGATATGGTGATCTGTGATCGGGTGCTTAGTAATTTTGTGATTTGGTAATCTGTGATCTGGTACTTAGTTATCTTGTGATATCGTGATTTGTGATCGGGTGCTCTCTTAACTTTTGATATGGTGATCTGTGATCGAGTGCTTAGTTATCTTGTGATATCGTGATCAGTGATTGGGTGATGTCATATTAAAATCTTAATGTCCATAATTTCTTAATGGTTAGGTACATATCTAGTTTTAAGTTCGTAGCTTTTAGCTTGTAGCTCGTAGCTGTTAGCTCGCAGTTCGATTGTTAGGGTGCTTTCAAAAAAGTCTTAATATTTGACATCCGACCTATTTCCATAAAAAACACAACACTTAGCAAGATGATGACATTGGCGATACTGACATAATAGTTTTCCCGAAATAATACAAAACTCACGTAGCATAATCCAGCAGAGATTACGATGTAAAATACCAATTTATTAATTTCATAATCCACGGGATAGTATTTTCTACCCAAATAATAAGATAAGGAAGCCATCGTCACATAGGTCAGTAGCGTAGCCCAAGCGCCACCCATAATGCCAAACATGGGGACAAATATCAATAAAAAGACGACAGTCAACAATGCGCCTAAAATGCTGATATACATACCAAATTTTGTTTTGTCGGTCAGTTTGTACCAGATAGCAAGATTGTTGTATATGCCAGAAAATAGATTGGCTAGTAAGATGACAGGAACTATCACTAAACCAGGGAGATATTCATCTTTTCGTATAAAAAGGCTTGCAAAAATGTCTAGAAATCCTACCACAAATACCATAAAAAGGCAACCCAAAATGACAAACCAAGTCATGATCTTACTGTATTTCTGTTTGGCATCTGCAGAAGCAGCTTGGTTGAAAAAAAATGGTTCAGCACCCATTCTGAAGGCCGTAATATATAAAGTCATAAATACGCCCAATTTGTAACAAGCAGCATACACACCATTTGCTTCCTTGTCCATCAGTTTTTGGATGATGAGTTTATCTATATTTTCATTTATAGCGTAGGCGATACCGCCTATCATGATCGGCATGGAGTATTGCAACATTCTATTAATCAATTCTTTATCTAGTGACCACTTAATTTTAAATATATCAGGAGCAAGAAGCAAAAGGGTTATAAAACTGGCAAAAAGATTAGAAATAATAATGTGAAATACACTAGGTTTATAAGGTGTACTAATGCCAAAATTATGTAATAAATCGCTATAGCTAACAGCATATTTGGGCAATAAAAGCAAAAAGAAAGACGTCAGCAAGAAATAAATTAACACATTGAGTAGTTTGATGACCATAAATTTTATCGGTCTATTGCTCACCCGTAATAAAGCAAACGGTATGACTACCAAAGTGTCTAATGCAGTCGTCCACACTAAAATTTGTATAAACAATGGATCTGAAAATCCTAAGAATGGCGATAAGTAATTTGATAATAATGTCCCTAATAAAGCAAATGATAGACTGCTGAATAGCAATAGACTAAATGCGGATGAGAGAACGTTTTCTTTGTTTTTTTCTGTCGTATAGAATCTGAAAAATGCTGTCTCCATACCTAAAGTCAACAATACATTGATGAAAGCGGCGTAAACATACCAAGTAGTTTGATCGGAAAATTCATCTTTGGCCAAAACAGCGGTTAGTACAGGTACTATTGCGATGCTGATGACCCTTGGTAATACCGCAGCAATACCATAAATAACAGTGTCTTTAAAAAACGATTTTAAACTACTCAATCTTCTGATTTTATGGATACCTTCGTCGGTAATCGCTCGAAAAATGGCAAATTTACACCAAGTATTTCAATATAAACGTCATAAAAATGGGATTTTGGTATAAATATGTGTATATCATTGAAAATAAGTACCCTTACATTATCATTTGTAATGTAAAATACCTTAATTTTACGTCAAATATCTTACATCCAAAATTATCAGCATTATGAGTTTTTTAGGTTCTTTAAAAAGATTGTTTTTTACCACAGAATCTGTAGCTAAATCAGCAGTAGAAAAAACTGTTGAATATACCAAAGAAAAAGCAGGAGACTTAGCAGAAGCAGCCAAAGAAACCGTAAGTGATATTTCTGATAAAACTTCAGGTCTGAGAGAGACGGTCATAGAAAAGGCAAATGCTGCGATGGAAAAAGTAGAGTCTACGGCTGAAGTAGTTTGGGACAAAACCAAAGATGTAGCAAGTGATGTCGCTGACAAAGCAGAAAGTGTTTTTGATCAAACAAAAGAAGCTGCTACTACAGCAGTCGACAAGCTAGAAGATATGGCTGATAATGTATGGGACAAAACTAAAGATAAAGCAGAAGAAGTAGCTGATGCAACTGAAGTAGCTGCCGAAACCATCAAAGAAGATGTCAACGTAGTAGTAGAAACTACCGAAGACAAAGTGAATACGCTTTTACAATCTACGTCTACATCAGAAACTCAAAATTTAAGTGCAGCGTCAAATCTGCCTATCATCCCAGAGGCAGTCGACACATTTGAAGAATTTGTGGAGTCCACCAAAACTACTGCTCAGGAAGAAATAAGTCCAGTAGCTGAATCTGCACAAACTAGTTTCATAGATAAGACGCTAGACAAAGCAAATGACGTAATAACCAAAATAGGTGAAAACGAAATGGTCCAAAAAGCAGGACACCTAGCGGAAGAAGTAGGTGCAAAAGTGATGGAGAAAGGCGAAGTTGTGTTAGAAAAAGCAGGTGAAATATCTGAGAAAGTAGGTGCAAAGGTATTAGATGCATCAGATAAAGCATGGGACAAAATCGGTGATGCCAAGGATGTATTTGCTGAAAAAGCAAAAGAAGTTGCAGATGCTATTGGTAAAAAATTT
>DAOLFJ010000241.1:0-7250 GCA_035326365.1 Saprospiraceae bacterium
GACATCACGCTCTTTCCTAATCCTGTAGAAGATTATCTTCTCGTCACACTCGGTGAGTACATCCCGCAACATGGACAAATTATGATCTATGACATCTCAGGAAGACCTGTCCATACGCAGCGCATCTACTATGGGCAAAATAATGTGGATATGACGCGGCTTGTGGCAGGGATGTATGTCATGCGCATATCTGATGGAAATGTTGTCATTAAAGAAGAAAAAGTCGTTAAGATGTAAATGATGGGATATCTTACGATTAATATAAAACGTTTTGCAAATGGTAGGAACAATGTATGTAAGTTGCATTACTTGTGACGCTTCTGCGTTACTTGGACAAACTGAGTTAAAGGCACGAGTTGCAAACTGACGTCAGCAAGGAATCGTGCTCACAAACTCTGCATTTGGTTAATCAAATATTTCGTCCCTACGGGACTTGTCTTATTGGTTTTTTTTTACCGATATTTCCGTACCTAACGGCACTGTTAAAAACTACCATAATAGAAGACATCTTTTGTCTTATTTGGCATTGACGAAATCTATCTAAAAATAATCCACATTCCTTTGTAGCGGTAACATGTCTTTGAGCCATACTACCACATAAACTATTTAACAAATCAAGGAGCAGGCTTGAAAAATGCCATAGTTTTGATTACGATCAATCTAATCAGCAACATCCATGGAATGCCGTGCATAAAGAAATCACCCCAATCCATCAGCGACATACCATCTGCTCCACCTGCAATCCATCTGATTTTGCCCCATATGTGTGGTTCGGGAACAAAAGGCGCTAATCCTATTGTAAGCGATGCCATGATCACCATGGTCCAATCATTCCAAAATTTATTATCTTGCATTTGTATATTATTGTGATACAAAGGTAGGGATTTTACTTTTTCATAAGCGTTACTTAGGTTACATACTGCATTTGTTGTTAGCTATTTTCCAGCTTTATTTATCTGAAAAGATTACATTTGCATTATAAAATACTAGATATGACCTTACAGCATATAAAGGTGATCGGTTTTGATGCAGACGATACGCTTTGGGTAAATGAACCTTATTTCAGAGAAGCGGAAGAAAAATTTTGTGATCTGCTCGAAGGATATTTACCAAGACACACCATCAATCGCGAACTATTTGCCATCGAAATAGCCAATCTACCTGTCTATGGATACGGTATCAAAGCCTTTATGTTGTCCATGGTGGAAGCAGCTTTAAAAATCACAGGAAATAAGATGCCCGTTGAGATTATCTCAAAAATACTTGAGATAGGTAAGACACAACTCGATCAGCCTGTAGAAGTACTCGATGGTGTGGAAGATGTATTAAAATCACTGACGAATAAGTATCGCCTTGTGGTGGTGACCAAAGGTGATTTGCTAGATCAAGAGAAAAAACTTACCAAGTCAGGGCTGACAAAATATTTTCACCATATTGAGATTGTTTCTGAAAAACGTCCTGAAGATTACCAGAAGATACTACAGCATCTCGATGTGAAAGCTGAAGAGTTTCTTATGATAGGCAATTCCTTAAAATCTGATGTTTTACCTATTTTAGATATCGGTGGGTATGGTATTCATATCCCTTTTCATACGACTTGGGAACACGAAAAAGTAGATGTCGTCATAGATGATCCGAAGTTCCGTCAAGCAGCACATATTATAGAACTTTTACAATATTTGTGATATGTACGAGATATTGGATATTGACCATTGGAATAGGAAACAAATCTACCATTTTTTCAAAGGTTTTGATGAGCCATATTTTGGTGTGACGGTAGATGTAGATGTGACAAAGGCTTATGCCAATGCCAAAGAGATACAGACTTCTTTTTTTCTATATTACCTACACAAATCACTGAAAGCAGTCAATAATATTCAACCGTTTTTATATCGAATAGATCATGATAATGTATTGGTTTATAAGGCGATACATGCATCTGCAACTGTCAATAGGGAAGACGGTACCTTTGGATTTAGTTACATGCCATTTGATACCGATTATCGTGTATTTGAGAAAAGTTCACTGATAGAAATAGAAAGAATTAGATCTACGGATGATTTATTTCCTGCCTATAATGGATCTGATGTCGTACATTTTTCTGCGCTACCATGGCTCAAATTTACATCTTTAAGTCATGCACGGATACTAGGCAAAAGTGCTGGTGAACCCAAAATTTCCTTTGGCAAAGTTACTAATGTCAATGGCGCTTTGACCATGCCTTGCTCTGTACATGTGCATCATGGATTGATGGATGGCAAAGATGTGGGAAGTTATTTTGAGTTGTTTCAGCAATTGCTGGATGAATAGTAATGTTAGTCCATTGGAAAATACATAATAACAATTTTATGCCAAGATTAATTTTTATAGGAGTTTTTATCTTTTGTTCAATGGGAGTAGAAGCTCAAGCAAAAAAAGTGAATGTGACCCTAGATCAAGATATTTCTTGTGTGTCACAAAAATATCAATTGGTATTTCATGATGAGTTTGAAGGGAATAAACTAGATACTGATAAATGGTATACCTTTTATCCTGTTGGTCCACAAACAAAACTAGATTCATGTAGCTTTTGCAGAACACACACGTCTGCTAATATCTACAGAGATGAAAATTGTGAAGTAAAAGATGGGAAATTGAAGCTGAAAACAGATAAAGAGAAAGGAGAGTGGTTTGGAAATACGTATGAATATACCTCTGGATTGGTATATTCTAAACAAGTTTTTAATACCTATGGGAAATATGAAATAAGATGTAAATTACCAAAAGGCAAACAACAGTGGCCCGCGTTCTGGATTTTCGGATGGAACACAGAAATAGATATTTTTGAGTTTATTTGTCGTGGACCTAACAAACCTGAATTTTCGATTCACAATTGGCTTTCTTCAGACTGCCCTGACAAAAAGAAAGTTAAAGGTGGAGGACCATGTTACAGTAGTCAATCTGGAATCGTTGATTTTGGCATTGATTTTTCTGCTGATTTTCATACTTTCAGTATGGAATACGAACCACATATGATCAAGTTCTACATTGATGATGTCATGATCCGATATGTACCTAAATATTATGATTTGAAAGGAAGGCCAATAAATAGCTGTCAGATCAAAAAAGGTGAGTATCTCATGGAACCATCATTTCCCAATTATGGTGAACATGTACAAGTCATTGCAGCCCAATCTATTTGTAAAAAGCATAAAGAGAAAAAACCAATATTCCCTAATTTTATGGAAGTTGATTATATCAGGGTATATCAAAAAGATGTGCAAGAAGGATTAGAAGTTATCAAATAAAAACTATCTGCAATGATTATAGGAGTTATAATAGTTTTGTCAGTTTTTCTTTTATCATCCATCATTTTGTACTGCTTTATAAAAGGTCAGTTCAAATGGGCATTGATTATCACCTTAATTCTAGGTATAAGCTTGAGGGTATATTGTTCATTAGATGGCCGATTACATGATTGGGATGAAAAATATCATGCTTTGGTTGCTAAAAATATGATAGAACAACCATTAAAACCTATGCTTTACAAAAATCCTGTTTTGCCTTATGATTATAAAAACTGGGCGGGAAATCACATTTGGTTACATAAGCAACCCATACCACTTTGGCTGATGTCAGCTTCTATATCTTTGTTTGGTACAAATGTATTTTCAGTAAGGTTGGTCTCTATCATACTTTCATCATTGCTAATTTTGCTTATTTATGGATTAGGAAATGAACTTTTCAACAAAAAAGTGAGCATCATTGCTGCTTTTTTATTCGCCATTAATGGGTTTGTGTTAGAGATAGGATCAGGTCGAGCAAGTACAGATCATATTGAATTAATTTTTTTGTTTTTCGTAACATTTTCAATTTGGTTGAGTGTCCGAGGTGCTAAATACCATGCTTATTTATATGTTTTTTTGGTTGGTTTAACCTTGGGGCTGGCCATTCTTACAAAATGGTTGCCTGCTTTAATTGTATTGCCAATTTGGGTGTTATTATGTTTGCAATATAGGCAAGATACCAAGTTCATTTTTAATTCTTTGATTATTATAAGTTGTGTATCATTTTTTGTCTTATTTCCATGGCAATGGTATATTTTGAATACATTTCCAATTGAAGCAAATTATGAGTACGAATACAATAGAAGGCATATATATGAAGCATTAGGTACCGAAATTAGTCATTTTACATACAATATAAAACAATTACGCATCAAATTCGGAGAGTTTCTTTATTTTCCTATGTTAGTTCTTTGTGTGTTTACATTCAAAAAATGGAATGCTCGATTCAATTTCAAATTGGTCATGATGTGGGTTTGGATATTTATTCCTTTGATATTCTTCACCTTTGTGAAAACAAAAATGCCTGGTTATATTTTATTTACCCTTCCAGCGCTTTATTTACTTTCGGGGTATGTTTGGACTTTTTTTAATCATAAGTATTATAAAAATGTATATTTTAAATTCTTTTCTTTCATAGTGTTATTTATACTTCCTTTGCGCTACACTTTTGAAAGGGTAAAGCCATTTGATTATAGATTTTCAAGGACTTATGATGAGAAATATGGTCCGAAAGAGATTGTATTCAACGACCCTTACTATATTGAAACCATGTTTTTTACAGATTGTTATGCTTCATATCCTTATGCTCCAGAACAAAACGTACTAGATTCGCTCAGTAATGTTGGATTTAAAGTAGTAGTGAAATAAAAAACTACATCTCAATCAGCTCAATATTTCCCTACTTCACACTAAAGGTCTTTTTATCTTTCCCTACACCTTTGATAATCATCTCTCCCCAACCTTTTGGTAGACTAGTTTTACGTTGTGTAATGCCATCTTTACCAATCTGTAATCCACCGAATCCTGCTAATACTGCTTGCAACATACCACCTGCACCTGTTGCAAAATATGGATTGGTGCCACCTGCACATTCTGCTAGCACTCCGAAAGGTGGCACTTCATTTAGTTTGTAACTATTGGAGAAGATTTCAGCTGCTTTTTGGTTTTCGCCTAGTCTATTATATAGCACACCAAGGATGGCAAATCCCATTGCTGGTCCATCTTTGGCATATCTAGGGGTGTAATATTCCAAATCTTTACGAATGGTTTTTTCATCTGTGATGATATCTAGTGGATAGGCTAGAAGATTGGCATCCGCTTGTTTGATCATTACACCATCATAGGTAGCGTTTTCTCTGGTTGTGCCATCTGCAAATGTCAAGATCGGAATATTGTCTGCAACGTGATTCCAATCTGGATCAGGTGTCATCCCTAGTTCTATGGCTGCTTGTGTGGCATACCTGAGTACCGTTTTGGCCATGCCATTTGTAAAAGCATTATTATCAATGTTTTCTTGCCATTCATTGGCACCGATGACATTGTTGATATCATATTTTCCTGGGCCATTTCGCTCTACACGACTTGTCCAGAAAGCTGCAACTTCCTTCAGTACTGGCCAACCACGATCTTTGAGCCATTGTTTATCTCCTGTGACTTCATAATACTTCCAAAATGCCCATCCTATACACCCAGTGATGTGATGTTGGAACGGTCCTGTCAATGCCCAAACAGGCGTATCTTCAGATCCATTTGCAGACGACTCCCATGGAAACATAGCACCTTTGTAGCCGTGCGAAAAGGCATTTTGTTTGGCCGCTTCTAGTCTTTCAAATCTGTATTCTAACAATGATTTTGCCATATCAGGTTGAAGGGTTAGCAATGGTGGGTACATCCATAATTCTGTATCCCAAAAAACGTGTCCATTGTATCCCAATCCTGATAATCCCATCGGACTCAGACTGAATGATGTCTCGGCTCTCGCAAAAGAATATAAGTGATATAATGCAAATCTGATGTCTCTAGTGATGCCATTATTACCTGTGACTTCTACGTCACTTTTCCATATGTCTGTCCATGCTTCGTTATGTTTTTTGAGCAATCTATCTTTACCTTCTAACATCGCAAAAATGGTCAATCTTTCTGCTTCGTTATGTGGGTCTTCGTACTGTGCACTTGATACAGTAGATGATACAATGCTAAAAGTATAGGTTTCTCCTGCTTTTAACTTCTTGTGAAATTTAGCTAGATGCATATTGTAATCCCAGTCTTCGTGTATCAAAGTAGGTTCAGTTCCATGTTTTTCTTCGAATATAAAACTATTACTTGCAGCTACTTTGAGACGACCCGATGGACTATTTCCTACGGAAGTGAGTAGTGGGATTTTGACATGTGGGCGGTCTATCTCTGCATAAAAATTTCTGACATCGGCCAAGTGATTTGGTGCTTCTATGACACTCATAGGCGTGATGGTAATGTCTTTTAATGCTTTGATTTCTATGATAGTGAGTGCTGTGTATGGCAGATGTCTGAGTGACATCATAGTAGAAGTGACTTTTGCTTTCTGGCCGACATCAAATGTGGTAGCCAATGTGGCTTCTTTCATATTTAAGGTCTGCACATAGTTTTGGATATCTTTACGGCTTATGCGACTGCCATCGATATCGAGATTCATATTCACATGATTAAATGTCTTCAGGATATTGCTGACTCGTCCACGCTGATAGTAATCATAGGCGCCATTTAGTACTACATCTTGCACTTTGAGTGGTTCGGCTGATGATACAATACCAACCACACCATTAGCTAAGGTGACGCCATAGTAGTTTTTAGGATCAATATTATTTGCTACCACTTCCCAAGTAGATTGGGTATAAGTGGAAGAAACGTAAAAAAATAAGGCTACAATTAAGGCTAATATTCGCATGATGTATGGCTTTAATGATTATAGCTACAAATATATGTTTTTGAATGTTTTAATCTTAGTTTTAATCCATGTATTTTTGAATCACAAAAAAAGGAATGTCAAAACCTGTCTGACATTCCTTTTTTTATTTATATTTCAAATTTAAAATTCCTGTTGTTTTACCCCGACCCTAAAAGGTGGCAAAACGAGTTTTAATTAGTTCAATTATTTTGCGTGGTATAGTGTATTTACCCTTACGCCATTTTCATACACGGCCAAAAAGGCGTCTCTGAATCCCATTTTTCTTACTTTGTAGATATCTTTGGATGCTACCGTAATGTCATCGTAACCACCAAGTGTGTAACGATATACAGATTTGTTAGGGAAAAACTCAGTGGATATATCACCAATATTTACCAATCTAGGGAAGTCGGCATTGGCTTTCTTCATGGCGATAAATTGGATTTTATATGTCAAACCAGTTTTCGCTTCTTTGTCTGTTTTTGCATTTCCTTTATTAT
>DAOLFJ010000242.1:0-4304 GCA_035326365.1 Saprospiraceae bacterium
CAATGTGGCATCTGAGAGTCGCTCCTTATTGGTCCAGCTAGCATCGCCGAATATTCCATACATCGTATCAGGATTGGCCTTTTCGATCTCACGCATAGCGTTTTGGATGGCCATACCTACGTTGGTTGTGGTTTCTCTTACAGTATTCCAATGGGCTTCCTGTGGCACTATAAAATGATGATGCTCTTCAAAAGCCGCATATTCCATATCACCATCACTTTCTTTCAGTGCCTTTTCAAACTCTTCGTCATACACATCACATATCCGCTTAAAGAATAGCAACAAAAAGATATACTGTTTATAATCGCCCGAATCTATGGTGCCACGCAGAACTTTGGCAGCGCCCTAGAGATATTTTTCTAATTGTTGTAGGGTCATTCTGTTAATATTTTTACGCGTTGAGTGATCATTTTTTTGTAAGCTATCTGTAGATCTTCATTCAAAAAAGATATATCAATCAGATAAATAGCCTCAGGCAACCATTTAATTAGTCTTTTATAGACAGCATTAATTTGTTTGTCATTAAGTTTTAAATCTTCCCCGAAGCGGTCAAAATAGACTTTAGTGAAATTCATCTTTTTACCTCCAAGCAGCAGGGCTGTATCTTCTTCATCTTTGGGTAATATGATTTTTACATTCAAGATGTCATAGGCAGGCGATAATGTCCATTGTTGATTAGTCAGCCACATCGAAAAATTTTTCAGATGCATATCATTATTGCCAATGATGAAATTGAAAACTGTCATTTCAAAAAAACGCAATTTATCCAAGAGGGTATTGGCAGAGAATTCTCCAATGTTTTTGCCGAGCATTTCCATAGTACCTTTGTATTTATCTTCCAATTCAAGGATTTGCAAGAAGTCAATCATGTGGTTTTTAGAACCATCTGGATTCCGATCTATTCTTTTTGTGAGGTAACACAATTCACCTGAAGCCAAACGTATCATATTTGCCGGTACGATATCAATTCTAAAAAGATGAGCCAACTTCATAGAAAGGTGTTCGTTTTCCGGCATTTGTGGGTATAATGAATTTTGCGGTTTCAAGATATAGTTTCCATTCAATGCGTCCATAATAGTGAGACGACCTTGATGCCCATTATCCAATGCTGTTTTTATCCAACCCAAGGATAATTTAGGTTGCACACCGGGAACTGTAATGGATAGCTCAGCTACATCTTTCGCCAATTTTTCCATTTCCGATAATTGGTAGGGCAATATTGGTGCATATTTTGTACCATAAAATGCAAGGTTACACTTCGTGGGGTAATCCCCTGTTTGCGTGGTATCCAATTCCTTATAACAAAACAAACATTTACGCATTTTCAGTCTCATTAAAAGGATGAATACTGACAGCTCCAATGGAATTCCGGCAACATGCTAAAAGTAGCCCCATTCGATCGTTCTTGTTTATTTTCCAGCTTTCTGCTGCAATATTTAATAGCCAGCCTTCAGGAATTAAACCATCGAAAAAGGGGAATAATCGTTTGCTTCTATAATGCTGACGAGACACAGGCATTTTAAAGGTGATGTTTTGTTGAGGGTATTTTTGAATATATTGTTCATTGTACACAAAGACATATTCGCCATTATCTTCTTCAGTAAGTATACCTGCCAGTTCATTGTTATATTTAACTATTCCTTGTCGCATCATTTATATTTATTGGACCTAACACATGACCAAACAATTGTAGTACTTGATTTCCTTTAGATAAACTTAGATTTTCCTTGCCTTGTTCTATTTTTCTAATTACAGTAAGTGCTACACCTGCTTTCTCCGCAAATTCTTCTTGAGTTAAGTTCAATTGCTTGCGTTTATTTTTTACAAATTGTGATAATTGATCCATGATATTATATGTATTTACATACAAAATATTATAATCTTATACGTATTTGCATATAAATATTTACTTTTTATTTATTTTATATGCATTTAAATATAATTCTGCAAGATGGATTTAAATTTTTTTTCTGCTTTCAAACTCTCTTCCCATGCAACTTTTAAATTTGCCAATGCTACATCTACAGATGGAAGATTATCTTCTATTACTTTCTCTACATAAAGTGGTATATTGAGATTATAATCATTTTCTGCGATGTCTGATAAGAAAGCCACTTTTGCATAATTCTCCACATCAACGAATTCCGTGTACCATTGGTATAATTGTTTTACATGGTTGTCCTCCAAAAAATTCTGAGCCCTACCCACTCGGACTTGATCAGAACCATCAATGAAGAGGATTTTACCTTTCGTTTTTGGTGGCTTATTTTGTTTAAATACCATCACGCATGCTGCCAGTTGAGTACCATAAAAAATATTTGGTCCTAACCCAATGACGGCTTCTAGCAAATCTTGATTCAATAATGCATCCCTGATCTTACCTTCTGCCCCTTTCCGAAACAAAGCGCCATGTGGCAGCACCACCGTCATTCGACCAGTGCTATTCATAGATTTGATCATGTGTTGTACCCAAGCCATGGCACCGTTTCCTTTGGGTGGTACTCCAGCTATGTTTCTGCCATAGGGATCATTCACCCAGTTTTCACTGCCCCATTCATCTAGCGAGAAAGGCGGATTGGCTATCAAACAGTCAAATGTTTTCAGTCCATCTGCTGCAAAAAAAGCAGGATTACGGAGTGTATCGCCCCTGACAATATTAAAATCTTCAATGCCATGCAAAAACATATTCATACGGGCTATAGAACTGGATGTCAAATTCTTTTCCTGCCCGTAAAGCGTCAAAGTCCGGTAATCTTCTTTGCTTTCCTGAAGATGGTTGACACACTCTAGAAGCATACCTCCTGTACCGCAAGCAGGATCATATATGCTTTCACCTTCATGTGGGTCGAGTATCAGCCCTAATAAATGAACGACAGATCGAGGAGTATAAAACTCACCCGCTTTTTTATTAGTAAGATCTGCAAAATGTTTGATAAGATACTCATAGGATTGACCTAGGATATCTGCATCCACCAGTGAATTAGATAAGCTATATTGAGAAAAATGCTCTATCAAATCTATAAGCAATCTGTCAGTAAGTTTGTTTTTATTGCTCCACTGAGCATCTCCGAATCTACCATAAAGCAATTCCTGATTAGCCTGTTCTATACCACGAAATGCTTTTTCGATGGCTTGCCCTACATTAGAAGTAGTCTCACGCACATCATTCCTGTGACATCCGTCGGGAATTTCAAATCTATGAAATTCTGGAAGTGATGCATAATCTGTATCTCCTTGTGATTCATCTAGTACCTATGCAGCTTTGGATAGATATTGTTCGAGCTGAGATAAAGAGAGTTTTGGTGGATGCATGGATATCTAGAGATTCATTTGGTTTTTGATGGATAGTAAAATATTCAAACTTGGTTGTAGCGCAAATATATAAACCATTATGGCATTAGGAATAAAAATCTCAAGTTTATAGAACTTTTACCTACGAAGATATTTTCCTATTGTAAGAAGTAGTAAAGGTCATTCAATACTAATTGGTTTCAAAATAAGTAACTTAGACTAGATCTTTAATCCGTGATTCATACAATAGATATTTTGTCAGAATCACGGATTTTTGGATTACTCAGATGGCACGGATTGTACTCGTGCTTAACCCTTTCAGCGTTATAAGATCCTGAAGGGATAAAATAATTTATCAAATAAGCTATAATTTAACCAAAACAAATTTGCTATTATTCGAATTATCATTTGATTTAAAGATCACAAAATAAATCCCCGCCACAAGGTTTGATTCTACATTGATATTTTCATTTGTTGACACATATTTGGTAAAAAGTAAGCGGCCAAATTGATTACAGATTTCTAATTTACCGGATGTTTGATTATGGCTTCGCAACACTAAATTATTGTCATTATTTGTTAGGATATTTGGTGTTAAAATAATTGGATTAATGGGAATATCATGAGTTGAAGAAATGAAGTCTTCACCGTTACAATCTTCATCTATACCGTTATTTGATATATCTATTGCACTTGGATTGATATTTGCATTTTGATCATCACAATCAACCCCTAGTTCATATCCATCTTGGTCAAGATCATTTTCTAGCGTGGCAGGATTACAGTCATCATCAAAGGAGTTGTACGGAATTTCAGTCATACTTGGATTAATACTTGCATTTTGATCATCACAATCATTCTCTAACACATAACCATCTTGGTCAAGATCATTTTCTAGCGTGGCAGGATTACAGTCATCATCAAATGAGTTGTACGGAATCTCAGTCATACTTGGATTAATATTTGCATTTTGATCATCACAATCATCTGCAAGTGAGTAACCATCTCCGTCA
>DAOLFJ010000242.1:4404-7234 GCA_035326365.1 Saprospiraceae bacterium
TCATAATCAATTTCCGAACTACACCCTACTTTGGAAGGAACGAAATCATAAGCAATCACTTTATTATTTATTCGGTAATCCCAAGGGATCGTTGCATAGACTATTGTGTCATTTAAGGCTTTTATACTTTCTAAATTTCCCAATGAACAGTTTGTAGTTGTAAAGGATTGGAAATGATCACGCGTCATGTAAACCAATCCATTATCTGATGTTAAGAAAGCTGTATTTTCGTTGACTACTGTAATATTAGTTATTTTAAAATTTAAAGGAATCTTTGTGAACGTTTTTCCTCCATTCAACGATTTATATAACTCTTGATTTTTGATACCGAAGCCGAGTTTTGAATTTAAATATATTTTAGGAGTGACATCATTAACATTGGTATGAAAAACCCATGATTTGCCATTATCATATGAATGCCCTGTCGTATTCTTACCCTGTTGCCAAAATCCTTTATATGCTACTGCATACACGGTATCACCATTGATATGAAAAAAATCCAAAACGGCATTTCCAGATCCAAGTGAAATGGTATCCCAGTTTTGTCCAAAATCAAGGGACCTAAAGTACGTATTGTTATAAGGACCTTGAGCTGCAAAAACACCACCCGAAGATGAAATTTCTCCGGATCGAATGCTGTATGAACCAGGAACCTTAGGCGTCCATGATTCTCCACCGTCATTTGTTATAATAATTCCACTTTTGGTTGTAGTGGGAATATCCTGATCACAAAATGCAACACCACGTTGATCATCCCAAAATAACATTTCATGAAATCTTCTAGCATTTTTTCCTGGTTCAGATGCCGCCACTTTTTTAAATGTAAAACCACCATCCATCGATTTCAATAAACTATTTGTTGTATTAATAAACTCAATAATCGGGCTGATTTTAAACCTCTTCAAAACTGAAATACTGTCAATATCGTTGGCAACTTTCCATGCTGTCTCCGAACAACCATTCACAATCTTAGATATTTTATTATTGTTTGATGTTGGACATTTATCGATGGCAGTAAGTTCTACAGTGTAACATCCTGCTTTTTGATAGGTGTGTGTTGGATTTTTTAGGGATGAAGAATTACCATCGCCAAATTTCCAATTGAATTGATCTGCATATCGACTAAGATTTGCAATTGTTATGGTTTTATCGTTTTGTGTATAATCAAAAATTAGGAACGGATGCTTACATAGAAAGTTTCCATCGCATTGAAGAGCAACATTTGGATCTGGGTTGATATATAAATCATTACCGTTGATTTTTGCGCATACAAAGTATGAACCACCTTCAAATGAAGACCACGGAAACAATCCACCTTCAAGATGCCCTATGCCTGATACAAAACTCACTTTGGAAAATCCCCAATTATTATTATATCGCTCAAAGTTGAATTTGTCTTTTATCTCTCCATTTGCCAATGTAATGGATGTTTTACTAACCAAAATAGTTCCACCAAAAGCGCCATTTTTTATGGTATCGCCAATATTCCAATTGGTATCAAATAATAAGTTATAGATTGATGTGTCTTTTGATTGGTATAGTTTAGTATCAAAAACGGTAAGATATCCAATTGAATGGTTTTTAGAATCCCTAAATAAAAACCTCTTAAATGCTCCTTGATATTCTATTGTGTCAAAGTAGTATGCATTTTGACCAGGAATATAAATATTTCCACTTGCTTGACCAATAACTAGCCCCGGTGAAGCAAAGGCATCATAAAAGGATTGACCGAATAGGAAAAGGGAGAGAAAAACAAAACTTACCAATAAAATTAATTTTTTCATGACAAAAATTGACGTTTAAATAGAATGGAAGAAATAAGAATCATCTATAGTGTAAAAGGGAGATTCAAAGATAATCAATGTTTTTATATTTGGATATATAATACATATTTTTTTCTATTTAGATAAATTGATAAGAGTGAAAAATTTATGATACAATATGTTATTAAAAAGGATGTAATTTATTTGTCCCACTAGGGACAAAATATGGTAGAAAAAACCAGATGCAAGTTCAATCCCCGTGCCTTTAGGTACGAAACAACTTTAGAGATTAAAAACACACAATAAATAATGTGATGCTACACCTGAATAAGCAAACGTGTGCAGCGTCAGCGACATCCACAAACGTATGCAGCTCTAGGCGCATCAACAAATCCAACAACTAAAATGACATGCTACCGATTTTTGCCACGCCTTCTACGCTTAAATTTCACAATAAAAAAACCTTCAAAATCTACCCATTTTCTAATCAAAAAAACTTATCTTTATATCTGATTCTAATATGGAAAATTAAGTGTTTGCTCAAGTCTGAACATCTACCATTTCTAACTCTAAACACACCAAAACTACCATTATCCACATAAACAACCCTAGGGTTTGTTCCGACCAAGGTATATAGACGCTAGCATGATGTTTCGTGTACAATCCCACCAAACTCCACATCTACCTTATCCAAACTAAGCTCAAACACAGGATAAACTTTGAAGGAAACAAAATCTCACTCAAAGATCAGTTTGATGATTTTAAAGCGCATATTAATTTAAAAGGGTAAGCTTAATATATATTTGAAAAGAAACAACAATTTCTTTTTAGCTTGTAGCGAATTGGAAATCGAAACAAAGTAAATGCCAACAAAATACCAAATGGAACCTCGACAACAATTGGGAGTTTAATTTTGGAGACAAAAAAATCGCTTGGCTGCAATATGACTGTAAATAGATTGAGTTTATTTGCGTAATTTTGAGTTAGTTATTTTCATAACTCCTTGAAAAATAAACGCCAAACAAGAAATCTGATAAGATTTGAGCTTGTTTGGCGTTGTGAAAAGT
>DAOLFJ010000243.1:0-7211 GCA_035326365.1 Saprospiraceae bacterium
TAATGAAGGTAATTATGCAGAGACTTTGCAATCAGAAAATGGCTGTGATAGTATCGTTTATTTCCAGATTATCATTATTAATTTTACACCGTTTGTGTTTGTAGAGCGTGATACTTTGAAATCTATTTTTGTAGAAGATGCCTTATATCAGTGGTATGAATGTGTGAATGGGTCGCGTGTAGAAATTTTCGGAGCCAAAAATTTTGAATTACGTGTACCTAAATCAGGAAGTTATGCGCTTGGGATTACTTATAAGGGTTGTACTTATTTTAGCAACTGTTTAGATGTGATCATTTCTAGCACTGAAAATACCAATATTGATAAAACAAAAGTATTTCCAAATCCGGTCATCGATAAGTTACACTTTAATAACAATCAATATACGCATGCAGAAATTATCTCTGTAAATGGTACTGTAGCTTTATCTGTAAGACTAGGAGAAGGATTCAATGCCATTGATATGTCAGATCTTAAGACAGGATTTTATATACTGAAACTTACAGATCAAACCCAAAAGGGCGAATACCACAGCATTGTCAAACAATAAAACATATTTGACTTTTGATTGTATTTGTATTTTAGTTTCATAATACATTATCAGTATTCAATATGCCATCGACAATGACACCAAACGAAGTTTTTAAGTTTAAAGCTTTTGACATTATCCAAGATCACTGTACCATGAAAGTCAATACAGATGGTGTGATGTTAGGAGCATGGAGTGATGTAGATGGTAAGAAAAAAGCCCTAGACATTGGAACGGGTACTGGCGTCATTGCATTAATGTTGGCCCAGAAAAGTAAGGATTTAGATGTTGTCGGTATTGATATAGATGCTGAATCTTGTCAGCAAGCCAAAATAAATGCCATACAAAGTATATTTAGAGATCAGGTAAATATTAAGGAGATATCTTTACAGGAATTTGCCATGGCGCAAACTGCTATGTACGATTTAATCATTAGCAATCCACCATTTTTTACAGGAGGAACTTTTTCTTCCAATGAAAACAAAGCTAATGTCCGACATACGATCAAGTTGTCTCACATAGACTTGTTACAATCTGTCAAAAAACTATTACACCATGATGGTCATTTTGATGTAGTGCTACCTTACTTAGAAGGGTTGAGATTTGTAGAGATGGCTGGAAAATATGATTTGTATTTGCACAGGATGACAGAAGTCAGATCTAGGTCGGATCGTAATATTGAGCGGTTATTACTCAGGTTTGGTTTGTCACAAATGCCAAATCCTATCCAAGATTCATTAATTGTCTATTATGGCGATACCAAACAATATACAGAAGAATTTACAAGTCTTACTAAAGCTTTTTACTTAAACATGTAATAGTGACTACCATCCTGCAAAGGCTTTGTTAAAGATATCCTCCATGATTTGTTTGAATATATCATTGATCAAAGTTTCTTGAAGTGACAAAAAGTCTTGGTCTGAAGCGAAGGTTTTAAAAAAGCTAAAAGTCTGTTTCCACGATTTTGTGTCGTCTACATTATTGGTATAAGTCACAGAAACCCTAATTTCAAATCTATTGAGTGCAACGGTGTTTCCTGCTTGCGGTGCTTCCGGTATAAGCGTGAAATCTGTAATTGTCCCAGAAAATTCAATATCAGCATTTTCTTCTCTGTACAAAAGTCTAGATTCGTTTCTGACCTTTGCACGCAATGCTTCGGCAAATCTTTGATTCAAATCACCTGGTGCATTTTGAGCAGTCAATTGAAAATTGTCTACATAATAAGTTTTTACATCAGAAGGTATGTCTATACCATTAAATTTGTAGAAACCACAGCTACTTAGGGTAACACTAAAGAAGATGATATAGAGAAACACATTTTTCAAAACAAACTTATTTACGGGTGTTAAAAAACATACGTATCATGAACGAAAAAAATATGTGTTTTGTTTTTAATGGCATTGCAATCTTCGATTGTAATTAACAATGATACTTCCAAGAAAATTTGGAACTCCATTAAAGATACACACCTTCATTCTGCGAAGCTATCCGAACATTTGCAAATCCCCAAATCAGCAAATCAAACAAATCAATCTTCCAATCCTACATATTTAAAAAATATTTATAGAACTATATCTAATATTTTACGTTTCAAATATTATTTCATAGTTTTGCAGCATAGTTTAGTTAAAGATAATTTTTAGATGGATAACATTAAAATCGATAAGGCATTATTAAAGTCATTTGCCAAATACACAAAAACTAGTAAAACAAAAGCTACCATTCAGATTGTAAACTCCTTTATTCCGTTCATAGCCATTTGGATTTTGATGTATTATTCTCTAGACTATAGCTATTGGCTTACTTTTGGTTTAGGTATCATCAATTCTTTTTTTCTTGTTAGGATTTTTATTATTCAACATGATTGTGGACATCGTACTTTTTTGACTAATAGTAAGGCTCGAGCTACTATCGGCTATATTTGTAGTCTATTTAGTACTATCCCTTATCATTATTGGGCTAAATCGCACCATATTCACCATTCTCATAATGGTCAGCTAGAGATGAGAGATATTGGAGACATAAATACACTAACTGTCAATGAATACAAGGCATTAACACCTTATGGTAAATTCAAATATAGATTGTATAGATCATTTATAGTTATGTTTATCTTAGGTCCAATTTACTACGTACTCATTCACAATAGATTAGCTTCTATTAACTTAGATGTCTTCAAAAATGAAAAATGGAAACTGTGGTTAAATAACTTTATTCTTTTAGGTATATTCGTTACTTTAGGATATTTCTTAGGGGTTAAGTTTTTTGTTACACACATTACGATAGTGGTATTATTTTCTGTGATAGCTATATGGTTCTTTTATGTGCAACACCAACATGAAGAAGCTTACAAGCAATGGATGGATAAATGGGATTACCTTACAGCAGCATTAAGAGGTAGTACTTACTATAAGTTACCTGCTCTTTTTAATTGGTTATCTGGTAATATTGGTATCCACCATATCCACCACTTAAATCCAGCTATACCCAATTATAATTTGCAAAGTGCACTAGCAGAAAACCCATGGGTAAACCAATACGTAACAGTAATGTCATTTTGGGATAGTCTAAAACTAGCTTCCAACAAGCTTTGGGACGAATCTCAGCAGCGAATGATCACATTCAAAGAGTATTCAAGATTAGAAAAATTAGGTTTGGTGTAAATTTTATTGTAGTTTGCAAAATAAATGTTTATCTTTGCGGCTTCAAATAAAATATAACATTGCAAACATTTAAAGATTTAGGCCTGAGTGAAGACATTTTGAAATCACTAGGCGAAATAGGTTTTGTCTCACCGACTGAAATTCAGTCACGTTCTATACCTACACTACTCGAAAATAAGCCCGATTTCATTGGGCTTGCATCCACTGGAACAGGAAAAACAGCGGCTTTTGGATTACCATTACTCCATTTTTTGGACACTTCGGTAAATAAAGTTTTTGCTCTTATCTTGGCACCAACTCGAGAACTTGCGCAGCAGATAGCAAAAGAACTGGAAACATTTGGTAAATACAAAAAAGGACTATCTATACAGGTAGTATATGGCGGTACGCCTATCACAACACAAATTCGTGATATAAAGAGAAATACGCCTCACATTTTGGTAGCTACACCAGGTAGATTACAAGATTTAATAGATAGAAAGGCGATTAAGCTAGATCAAATTGAATTTTTGGTTTTGGATGAAGCCGATGAAATGCTCAATATGGGTTTTCAGGAAGACATCGACAAAATTTTGATTTCTACTCCTGACGAAAAAGTGATTTGGTTGTTTTCAGCAACTATGCCACCTGAAATTCGTAGAATAGTAGGTACTTACATGGAAAAACCATTCGAAGTGAAGGTACATTCCGATAGTAAGACCAATGAAAATATTGACCACAAATATATATACGTCAATAGATCTGATAAGGAAGCAGCACTCAAAAGAGTACTCGATTATCTAACTGATTTTTACGGTGTGGTTTTCTGTAAAACCAAGATGGATACGCAGGAACTTGCAGAATACTTAGAACATGAAGGTTACAGAGCAGAACCACTTCACGGTGACATGTCTCAAAGTCAGAGAGATGCCGTTATGGCCAAGTTTAGAAACAAAACCACTTCTATCCTTGTAGCAACAGACGTTGCGGCACGTGGTATCGATGTGGACTCATTGACTCACGTAGTTCATTATTCTTTGCCTGAAAATCCAGAGTACTACACACACAGAAGTGGTCGTACAGCTCGTGCAGGTAAGAAAGGAACATCGCTAGCTATCGTTACTCAACAAGATATAGGAAGAATCAGGTTTTTTGAAAAATCTATAGGTGTAGATATCAAACATATCAAAGTGCCTCTCCAATCTCAGATGTACGTCAAAAAACTAGAGAAGTGGACGGAAAAAGTTCTTCACACAGATACGATAGAACTTACGGATGACTTGAAAGAAAAGGCAATAGAAACTTTTGAGTCTCTTACAAAAAATGAATTGATTGAAAAAATTCTCGCTTTAGAGTTCAATAAATTGTACAAAAAAGTAGAGAAAGACGATCTTAACGTCAATTTCAGCAATGAAAGACGTGATAATCGATACGGAGACCGTGATGGTGGACGTAGAGATTATGGCAGAGATGGCGGTAGAGATGGTGGTCGAAGAGAATACGGTAGAGATGGTGGTCGTGATGGCGGTAGAGACAGTGGTAGAGAATCGTCTAGAGATAGGGGAGGAGATGGCCCGCGTCGTTCAGGTCCTGCAAATCCACATATGGATACTTTCTTTATCAATATAGGAAAGATAGACAATGTTCACCCAGGTATTTTGATTGATATTTTAGCTGGACATTCTGGTTTGAATAAAAAACAAATAGGAAATATCGATATTCAGAAAAGACATTGTCTTGTAGAAATCGACAAAAAATTCTCCAAAAAAATGGATGAAGGCAAAATCTTGAAATACAGAGGCCGTAAAATCACCATCAAAAAAGAAGGTTTCAGCACAAACGATTAATTTTTTTTATAACATAAAACTATCAGGTCGAGTAAATTGCCTTGACCTGATCAAATATTCAATAAATTTATGGAGTCAATCAGAAATATAGCCATTATTGCCCACGTCGATCACGGGAAGACAACATTGGTAGATAAAATAATCCACGAATGCCATGCGATGGATGATAGAAAAGATACAGGCGAGCTCATTCTCGACAACAACGATTTAGAGAGAGAGCGTGGTATCACCATCCTTTCCAAAAACGTATCTGTCATGTTTAATGGTGTGAAAATCAACATCATAGACACTCCTGGTCACTCCGATTTCGGTGGTGAAGTAGAGCGTGTACTTAATCTTGCAGATGGTGTATTGCTACTCGTAGATGCATTCGAAGGACCGATGCCACAAACTCGTTTTGTATTGAACAAAGCTGTAGAACTAGGACTTAAGCCTATCGTTGTAATCAATAAAGTGGACAAAGAAAACTGTCGCCCTGAAGATGTACAAAGTGATGTATTCGACTTGATGTACAATCTTGGTGCTACAGAAGATCAATTAAATTTCGTGACGCTTTTCGGTTCGTCAAGAGATGGATGGATGAGTTTTGAACATGATATCCGTACCAAAGATATCAAACCATTATTACAAGCAGTAATTGATGAGATCCCTGAAGCTCCATACAAAGAAGGTGCTGTACAAATGGGTATCACTTCACTAGATTTTAATGCATTCCAAGGTAGACTTGCGATCGGTAGAGTGTACAGAGGAGATCTTGAAGAAAATAAAGATTATCTACTTTGCAAAAAAGATGGCGTCACTAAAAAAGTAAGGGTAAAAGAACTTTATGAGTTCAAAGGTCTTGGAAAATTAAAAGTTTCTAAAGTCAGAAGCGGTGACTTGTGTGCAGTAGTAGGCGTAGAAGATTTTGAAATCGGGGATTCTATCGTAGATCCATTACAACCTGAAGCACTACCTAGAATAGAAGTAGATGAGCCTACTATGAGTATGCTATTTACCATCAATAACTCTCCATTCTTCGGTAAAGAAGGTAAATATGTAACATCTAGACACTTACGTGAAAGATTGTACAAGGAACTAGAAAAAAACCTAGCCTTAAGAATCGAAGACGGTGAAACAGAAGATAAATTTAATGTATTCGGTCGTGGTGTCTTGCACTTGAGTGTATTGATAGAGACGATGAGAAGAGAAGGTTACGAATTGCAAGTAGGAAAACCACAAGTAATCATCAAAGAAATAGATGGTATCAAGTGTGAGCCTGTAGAGTTATTAGTGGTAGATGTACCAGAAGTATCATCAGGTAAAGCTATAGAATTGATCACTCAAAGAAAAGGATTGCTTAAGGTGATGGAACCAAAAGGCGATATTCAACACCTAGAGTTCGAAATTCCATCAAGAGGTATCATTGGTTTGAGAAACAACATCCTTACTGCTACATCAGGTGAAGCAGTGATGACACATAGATTTTTACAATTCGAGCCACACAAAGGAGATCTTCCTGCTCGTATCAAAGGATCATTGGTATCTATGGAACAAGGTCAAGCACTTCCATTCGCAATTGACAGACTTCAAGATAGAGGTAAGTTCTTTATCGATCCAGGTGAGCAAATCTACGTAGGTCAAGTATTGGGTGAGCACTCAAGAGATAATGACCTAGAGATCAACGTGATAAAAGGTAAGAAATTAACCAATATGCGAGCTTCAGGATCTGATGAAAACGTCAAAATTGCACCAAAAATCCAGTTTTCGCTAGAGGAAGCAATGGAATATATCAGAGATGATGAATACTTGGAAGTTACACCATTGAACCTTAGAATGAGAAAAATCAAGTTCTAAGAATAATAGCTTTTAAGTTATCAATATAATAAAAATGGTCTCTTGTTTGATTGCATGAGACCATTTTTTTTAGCAGTTGCAAATTATGAATAACCTACTTCACCAATATCACTTTATGTGTTGAATGAATTCCATCCATAAACTCTATATTTAAGAAATACACACCATTTGGCAAAAACGAAATATCTATTTGTGATGATTGATCATAAGGTAAAGTGCTTGATACACCTAAAGCATTGATAATCTTAACAGTAGTAATACTTTGTTTGCCATTATTACGTATGGTTAGCAATCCTGTGGTAGGGTTTGGTATTAAGGTGACTTGTTTTATAGTATTGTCTAGTGTCGAGCTGATACAAC
>DAOLFJ010000244.1:0-7180 GCA_035326365.1 Saprospiraceae bacterium
GCCAGGTTCATAAGATATTGATTATAAGGCAATAAAAATTTAAACATACTCTAAGTAAGGACAGGCAATGACAAATATCCTTTATATTCTTTATCGTCATCAAATACGACATCACTATAATCTTGCAACACATTATAAAGTGTATCTCGCTCGATAGGCACTCGCCCTACCCTTCTGATCATGGTCACCAACTGTTCTGTGCTCAATGCAGGCGTTTGCTCTTCAGATCCAGCCATGGAATATATTTTTGTAGTGTCGTCTATGGTCCCATCGATATCATCTACACCAAAAGCTAAAGACAATTGAGCCATTTCTCTACCGATCATAGGCCAGTAAGACTTGATATGATCAAAATTGTCTAAATATATCCTTGATATGGCATAATTGCGCAAATCCTCTACCGTATTAGATTCAAGAAGATGCGATAATTGATTGTTTTCATTCCTAAATTTCAGCGGAATAAAGGTTTGAAATCCACCTGTCTTATCTTGCAACTGTCTGAGTTGCTCTAGATGATCTACCCTGTGCCAGTAAGATTCTATATGTCCATAAAGCATGGTAGCATTAGATCTTTTGCCTAGTTCGTGCCATACTTCATGGATGCGAAGCCACTGATCACCACTACATTTCCCACCAGCTATTTGATCTCTGATCTCAGGATGAAAAATCTCTGCACCACCACCAGGCATGGAGTCTAGTCCAGCCTCCATCATAAGTTTCATACCTTCTTCATAGGTCAATTTATCCTTTTTGAAGATGTAATGATATTCGACAGGAGTCAGTGCTTTGACATGCAAATCAGGTCTGTGACGCTTGATCGCAGTAAATAATTCGCTATAAAATTTAACATCGTATTGTGGCAATACACCACCTACGATGTGCACTTCGGTTACAGGTTGGTCGTCATATTTTTTGACAATATCCATGATCTCATCCATGGTATATTCCCACCCTTCTTCACGCTTTTTTATGAGTCTGCTGTAGGAACAAAACGTACAAGTATATAAACAAATATTGGTAGGCTCTATGTGAAAGTTACGATTGAAATACGTGGCGTTTCCATTCTTTTTTTCCCTGACAAAGTTTGCCAAAGTACCTAGATACCCTAATTCTGCATGTTCAAACAAATAGACTCCTTCGTCATATGTGATTCTTTTGCCATCAGCCACACTTTGAGCGATAGATCTCAACATTGGCGTAAGTTTAGGATCATTTATCAACAATTCAATATCATTATGGATCATTACCTTCGATTATGTAACATTAAAAAACACAAAAAATTAAAATTTGATGCACAAATAACAGTTTTTTTACAAATAATACTTTTACTTTACACATTCTAAAGCTTGTAACCCTTATGTTATCCATATTGATACCCATTTACAATCAGGATGTCAGACCCTTGGTATATACATTAGCAAAACAGTGCACCAAGCTGAAAATCAACTATCAAATTCTATGTTTCGATGATCAATCAACAGAAAAATACAAACTAAAAAACAGGGAACTAGCCTTCAAAATGAATATTAACTATACCGAACTGCCAGAAAATCTCGGCAGAAGCAAAATCAGAAATTGGCTAGGTAAGGCAGCATATTTTGAGTATATACTTTTCCTAGATGGCGACTCTACGGTCAAATCCAAAGATTTTATCAAAAATTATATGGAAGCATTACCCACAGAAGGAGTCATCTACGGTGGTAGAAATTATCAAGTCCGAAAACCCGCCAACAAAAAGAAGTTGCTCCATTGGCTGTACGGTAGCAAAAGAGAAGCGCTACCAGCTAAAAAAAGGAAAAAAGATCCTTATCTCAATTTCCAATCCAACAACTTTCTGATACCAGAAAAAGTATTTAAGGTGCATCTATTTGATGAAAAAATAGAGGGTTATGGTTACGAAGACTTGATGTATGCATTTTCATTAGAGAAAAACAACATTAGAGTCGCACATATCGACAATCCTGTCATCCACGATGGACTGGAAACAAACACAATTTTTATTAAAAAAACAGAAAATGCCATCATTAATCTCGTCAAACTCTACCAAGCAAATAAACTAAAAACCACACGACTTATCCAATGGTATCAGTGGCTTAAGGATTATGGGCTTTTGTCATCTTTTGAATGGGCTTACACCAAAATGGAAAATAAAATCCAAACAAATATCCTGTCAGAAAAACCATCCGTAAAACTCTTTAATTTCTGGAAACTCCACTTATTTATAAAATATCTAAAATCAAACGCATCATGACCAAATCTCTTTTTGCAATTATTTTTATTACTTTATTCTCTTTCATTTCTTGTAAACAAAACCCAACATCAACCGAACTAAAAACGGCAGGTCATATAGAGATATACGATCCCGAAATGTTGCAAATCATAGATTCGAATGCAGTCATAGAGATATTGGCAGATGGATTCAATTGGTCAGAAGGTCCATTGTGGCTGCCATCAGAAAACAAATTGATATTCACGGATGTACCAGAAAACACCATTTACTCTTGGGATGAAAAAAATGGTAAACAACTCTATCTAACACCATCAGGCTACACCATTATCAACCCAAAAGGTGGCAAAGAAGGTGCAAATGGTCTAGCCCTTGATAGCAAAGGAAACCTAATTCTATGTCAACATGGCAATAGAGCGGTTGCAAAAATGATCGCACCATTGCAGTCACCTAAAGATAGTTTTGAATATTTAGCGCTCACCTACCAAGGTCGCAAATTCAATAGCCCAAATGATGTACACATCACCAAAGACGGGGAAATATTCTTTACAGATCCACCATACGGACTACCAGGTCAAGACAAAGATAGCATCAAAGAAATCCCTTACAGCGGTGTATATAGACTGAAAACAGATGGAACAATCATTTTGCTAGATAGTACGCTAACCCGTCCGAATGGTATCACATTTTCAGCAGATGAAAAGATCATGTATGTAGCTAATTCAGACCCAGATAAATCAATGTGGAAAAAATACATACTCGATGATCAAAAAAACATCATAGAAACCAGCACTTTTGCCGATGTCACCCACCTAGTCCCTAAATTCAAAGGATTGCCAGATGGAATGAAGATAGGTAAAAACGGTTACATCTATGCTTCCGGTCCAGGTGGCATCTTGATATTCAATCAAAACAGTCGACACGTAGGCACCATAAACACAGGTCAAGCTACTGCCAATTGTGCCTTAGACGCAGATGAAAAATATCTGTATATGACAGCAGATGAATTTTTGATGCGGGTGAAGTTGAAGTAGGGAAAAAGCATAGATATTGAATAAATAAATAAAACAATTTTGTTAGAGTCTTAGGGGCCTGAACCAGTTAGTTAAATAAAATATGTTAGCAAGAATTTTACATCAATAGTTCAGGTTTAAATTTTTCTATATATTCTTTTAACTTAATAATATTTGTAACTTTGAGTTTATTAAAAATTTTCGATTTATATGTACCTAAAGTTGAAGTATGAATCCCCAAAGTCTTTGCGATTATTTTAGGCTTCTCACCGATAACTAAAAACTTTAAATTTGTATTTCTCGCTGTGTTAAACTTTGCTGCAAAGGTGAGTTATTCAAAAATTCATTTGCCAAAATTTCTGAAACAACAGTATCAATACATCTACCGCCTTTAGCAATTGATGAAATTGCTTTAATAATTTCATATTTCTTTGAAGTCATAAGCAAAAATCCCTTAACCCCAATTTTATAAAGATTTTCAATATGAACTTGATTCATGAACTCTGCAAAAACCAATATTTTAACTGCGCCATTAACATTAATTAGTTCCTTTAACGTTTGATATGAATCAGTATCATTTGGATTGAAATCAATAATAATTAAGTCAATCACATTTCGTTTTACCAATGGAATTAAATCATTATTCTTAGAGTAAGACACAATATCAACACCTTCAAAATTCGAAGACAAAATATACATTAACCCACTTTTGAAAATTTCACTGCTACTATAAAATAAACATTTAAGTTCGCTTTGAGTACTTAATTCAAACATTTGATTTCAACTTTAATAAATTAACAATACCTTTCAAATGTAGAAATAATTCTATAAATATGAGAAACAATATTTTAAATGTCATAATCTGTACAAATAATGAACTATCAGGTAAGTTTTCAATTAAATTCAAACATAAAATCATATATTTCTAACGTTTAGCCATATGAGTAAAATTTTTAATATTATTTGTAGGAATATCACAATAAATAGTTTTTGTTTTATTGTTTATGGTAGCCTAATATAGAAATCAATCTAAATAAACAAATTAATTCCTATGAATAAGTTCGGTTCATGTACAAAAAATACTTTCTATTTACATATATAAATCGATTTATTTTTGATTCTAATGAATGTGACAAAACACCAAATTCTACTCACCAAAAAAAATAGAAACAAAAAACTAATTTTTTATATGTGTTCACTTCAAAATCATATCAATCATACATGTTTTTCCTATTATAAAAAAATAAAATAAAAACTAGAATTTATTCAAAACAAAAAAGGCGGGGATAAATTATCCCCGCCCACCAACTGTGTAAGCAATTAAATGGTTATTTAATCTTTATTCTAGCACTATCAATTTTTTCTGAATAACTCGCCCATCTATTATCACCTTAACATTATAAGTACCATTAAGAATATTTGTAAGGTCAAGTTTATAATTACTTAGACCCGAATTTTGTATGTGCGCCTTTTCTATAACTTGTACAAGTTTAGATGTAGCATCATACAATTCAATCTTTACTTCTGAATCTTCACTAACTAATACCTCAATGTTTGTATGTGTAATGGCAGGGTTAGGATAAAGTGATACTCGCTCTTCACCTTTGTGCTCTATAGACACAAGCTTACTATAAGTGAAACGACCATCATTATCAACTTGCTTCACTCTGTAGATATACCTACCTGTTACTTCAAGGTCTGAATCAACAAGATTGTAAGATTGTACACTAGCCCCAACGCCTTTTGAAGGAACATTGGATCCAATCTTTTCAAATCCTATCCCTTTAGGTAACATTCTTTCAACTTCAAAGTGACTAACATTTACTTCATTTGTTGTTCTCCAAACTAAGTTATGTCCTTGATCAACTTTAGATATTGACACATCTAACCAGCTTAATGGTAACACCCCAAATACCAATCCCATATCTATAAATTTGTATTCTTGCGCTGGTTGCATTGAGATGGTCCTTGTTGTATTTGGTCCGTTACTTCCATCCACATCACTATCAATATCTTCCAATGACGCTCGTGGCGTAGTAAGTCCATACCCAATAGGAGGTGCAAATCTGATAAAATAATCTTGTTTTTCAAGACCATCAATCATATATACTCCATCCGTATCGGTATAAGCTGTACGTACTATTTCACCTGTATTCACTTGTACTGCTTCCACTTTTACGCCTTCTACTCGCTCTTCTTCTTCTTCTCGGGCACCATTATTGTTAGCATCTATCCAAACGATACTTCCTGCTGTTGCTTGAGGGTAGAAGCCTGCGCCAAGGTCACACTTCATCTGACCTGATACAACTGTAAATGATGACGTTGTAGTCGGACCATTCGCATTCGTGATGTCACTATCAATCTCCTCATTGTCACCTATATTTGGTCTGGTTCTCACCAATCCAAGTGGTGGCATGATCACTTCCACATAATATTGTCCTGGAGGTGCACAGAATTTCCAGTATCCATCATCTGAAGGTGTGCCCGGTTTTTGACCTGTTAGAGTGGTCTCCCATATGATCCAACTACCATTATGGTTTCTCCAAAGATTTACAATAAGGCCATTGATACCATTTTCATTACTATCCCAAATATCATTCTTGTTGATATCATACCAAACTAAATCTCCAATCGGAATACACTTGTAATAACCTGCATCCCAAGTTAAATCACGTTCACCAGCAGAAAGCGTTGTTGTTCGTGTGGTACCAATTCCATTAGTGCCTTCAACATCGCTATCAATAGCATCATTACTGCCAACATTTGTGAATGTCCTATCAAAATCATTTGGTTCCACAAACTCTAGATAATAATCTCCAGGATATAGGAAGTCAAACAAGTAGAAACCATTTTGATCGGTCGTGGTTGTTCCAACAAACGAACCATCTCCTTTATAAAGCTTCACTTGAACTCCTGGAATTCCCGGCTCCCCACTACTCTGCAAACCATCACCATTCAAGTCATGCCACACAAAATTACCTATTGCTGACAACATCAACAAGCCGGCATCGTATGTGCTATCAAACACACCCCCTGAGACGAACACACATGGGCCTAAGCCAGTCAAATCCACATCACTATCTAGTGTGTCATTTGTGCCTTGGTTTTGGAAAGTAAAGGCACATCCTGGGGCTAAATTACTAATGTCAAATCTCACTCTGTAATAACCCGGAACAAGATTGTAGAAGAAATAGAATCCATTTGAATTTGTTACAGTTGTTTGCAACACATTACCTTCACAATCTGATAAGTATGCTGTAACTCCAGATACTCCTGGCTCGCCTGTATCTTGAATACCATCACCATCTAAATCTTTCCAAACAGTGTCTCCTAATCCCCCTACAACAATGATTGACTCTGGATCATGGTCGTCCTCATCTTCATTTGCTGATGGTCCATTACCATTAATCTCATCATCCCACTCACTATCAGGAAGCACATCATTCTCGTATTCAGAATTACTATTTGGAGTTGAATCAGCATCATCTGTTAAAGGCAAACCACTTAAATCTTGTGCCGACCTAACTTCTGCATAATTCCACCAATCTTCAACACTTGGATTCTCATCAAGTGCGACTATCAAATTAAGTGCTACGATAGTGCTATCGCCTGGCAAAATCACAGAAGAAATGTTGTAATTCAATAATCCTGCTGCTGAAGACGTTGGTGCTGTCACCATAGCCCATCCTGGATTAGCAGAAGCATTAAAGCTGAAGCCGCTTCTAATATAATCGTTGATGACTACATTTTGTACAGGCACATTACCTTGATTGTACACTTTAACTCTGAATACCGCTGTCTCTCCTAAGGCATAAGGCCCTTTATTGTCAACAGTTTTGCGTAAAGCTAAGTCATAGATTCCTATGATATGAATATCATGATCATCTTCGTCATTAGGATTATTGATAGCATCATCTATTGGATCTCCATCATTCTCAGG
>DAOLFJ010000006.1:0-38749 GCA_035326365.1 Saprospiraceae bacterium
TCTTCTCGAGATAATATTTTCAATTTGGACGATGCTAGTTTGTAAATATATTTTTCCGAAAAGCTAATGTTGTGTTTTTATAAATTATTAATTTTATTGTTTATTCAAATTTATTTTCTAAACAAAATTAAATAAATTATTGATACTTTTACCTTTTCAGGAAATGTTTTTTATAAATTTAATTTTCATATATATATATATATATATAGAATATCAATGAGTTATGAATATTTATTAGAGTAAGTATTAGTACAGTCGATGCAACATAATTTCACCCCAAATAAAAAAGGCACCAATACTTAGCTAAATATTGATGCCTTTTTGTTTATAATCTTACCTAAAATCTATCTTACAAACTATATCTCATCCCTACATACACATTGGCACCCATGATTGGTCCCCAAGCTAATGAACTATCAAAATATGGTCCAAAGGGTTGGTCGGCAGCGATAATCGGGTCGTGCAATTTGTAATCAAAGATGTTTTCACCACCTATATATACTTCAAATCCATTTGCCCAAGCTTTGTTGATTTGGGTATTACTTAGGAAATAAGAAGGAGATTGCTTTTCCCATTGGTAAACGGATGGATTACTTGCGGTAGATGGTATTCTTACAGAATTCAACCAATTGATCGTATAATCAAACGTCCATCCACGTCCAAACTTGAAAGCTGTATTGGCAAAAGCACGCTGTGGCGATACGAGTGGTTTCTGAAGCAATTGCTCTCCATAGGTGGTTTTTACATCATTATACCTATATGCTAATCTGATATCTAACCATTTTGCAGCATCTATTTCAAATTGTATTTGAGCACTATTTGAATATGACTCACCCTTTAGATTGTAAAAAACTACCTGCTGTGGACTTCTGTCAAGATCCATGACAATCTGGTTTTCAAAATCAATACGGTTTAAGTCCACAGAGATCAAAAGATTTCTTGATCCTATGGCTATTTCTCTGGTAAGACTTAATCCAAAATTCCAAGCTACTTCTGCATCAAGTCCGTAAGGATTGTTCGGATTTTGGCCTTCTACGATGATCTCTCTATTAGAAGCAAATAGTCCGATGTTCTCCGCAAAAATAGACTGTGTACGTTGTCCTCTCCCGCCCGCAAGTCTAAACACAGTTTTTTGGTTTGGTGCGTACCTTACATTAAGTCTAGGTGTGAAAAACAAACCAAAATTATTGTGATAATCAGCCCTTCCACCTATTAAAACACTGAATTTTTCAGAACCTTTGTAAGTGTATTCACCGAAAACACCTGGGACATATTCATTTCTATGGTACTTGGTCGTACCCACAGTCTCATGAAATTCATCCCATTGAAAACTAGTACCCATTCTCACTTGATGGTCCGTATTGTCTATGATACTTTGGTAGATCATATTAAAATATCCTGACTTCTGAGTAGCATCATATACTCTTGTCCCGAACATCGCATCTTGGATATGGTACACAGCAGAAGCTTGAAAACCTAGGGTTTTATATGGTGTTTTGAGATTGACAAATCCACGTTTTGCCCATATTTCAGCCCTAGTTGTATTCATATCTGCGCCCCATACCTTTGTTCTGTCCGACTCATTGAGATGAAAAGAAGTCTGTCCGCTCAGATTGTCCATAAAAGATATTTTTGCACCTATCTGACCTTCTTGTCCTTCCCCATTGGTCCACTTCCATCTATTGATAAATCCAAACTGTTTGCCTAATGGCATATCCAAAAATCCATCATCATTATGGTCACGTCTTTGATTTCTAGACGATACATGTAGCAAGGTGGCAGTGCTCCAATTTTCATTTATTTCCTGCTTAGCAAAATGATTTAACTCCAATCTTGCCGCTTGACTAGCGTATGCATTGACGTGAAACTTCTCAGAATGGCATGGTTTTCTGAGTTCCACATTTATTTGTCCCGTGATGCTCTCAAAACCATTGACCACCGAACCTGCTCCCATATTTAATTGCATACCTTCTACCCACGCTCCTGGAGTAAAAGATAGTCCTTGCAATGCCGCTAGTCCACGTACATCTGGAATATTCTCCCGCGTGATCTGTACATATGGTCCTGCTAGACCCAACATTTCGATTTTACGTGTGCCAGTGATGGCGTCCGTCATAGAAGCATCAACAGCAGGCGTTGTGTCAAAACTTTCTGCTAGATTACAACACGCTGCTTTTAGCAATTCTTTGGAAGAAATATTATGAACTTTTACCGTTTCGATATAGGAAATCTCTGTAGTTCGCTTTTTAGACGTAATGGTCACCGCATCTAGAAGATTAGGTGCAGAAATAACAATATTTACAAATCCTGGTTTTTCTACCACAAGTGTATCAGGACTGTAACCTACGTAAGATACAATAAGACTCTTTGATTTTTTGGAAAAAGGAATATCAAAATTTCCTTTCATATCAGAAATAGTGCCACCTGTCTCACCAAGCCAAACGATATTTGCTCCAATAATAGGTTGCATAGCACCAGATTCTAATTTTTCAAAGACAACGCCTTTTAGGGTTTTGTCTGCAGCACCATGGTCATGACCATCATGTTCTGAATGATCGTGACCTTCATGATCGTCGTGATCGTGTCCATCGCTTTCTGAATGTTCATGTCCATCATCTTCCGTATGCACTTCATCACGGTATTTGCAACAACTATGAAGATTGTCATAAATATCATCTGATGCTTTTTTTCCATCAGCATCATGACCTACAGCAAGTAAAGCATTGACCAAATCAGATTTTTGGAAGATATTTTGTGTTTCGACAGTTAAGCTTTGCTTCTCTAAATCATATTTTGCATTGACCACTCCCACTACATTTTTAGCAGTTGTTTCTATTCTTTCTTGGCACATACCGCAAGCGCCACTTACTGGTAACACTACTTTATCATTTTGTGCATAGCTATTAGTCACCATCAAAAACATACTTAAGAATAGGCATGCTTGAATTATATATTTTTGCATTTTGTTGAATTTAGTAAAGTAAAATTGATAAAACTTTAGACAATAAACGTTCTAAAATCTTGTTCTCGGGCATAGATTGCCCTTAGAATTTACCTACTAAACTTGTGGTGGATTGATGAGTGTGTAGTGAAAATCAAATGAATGAACCAAAACAGGTGAAATATTGCGTTCTGCAAATATATTTTCTGTAAATGATGATTCTGCTTTGCCCAATAAATAATGAACAAATACTTTTATGCAACTGAAACATTTACAGCCTTCGCCACAACAACCATCTTCTTGTTCTTCTTTGGTATCATGCTCTTTGCTTTTGCAGCAACTATGTTTTTTCTCAGATGATGGCGCATTGCATACTTGTGTAGGTACATCCTTTGGAACAAATGCAATATCAGGAGCACACACAGAAAGTGACTGCCCGAAGATCAAAAAAGCAAATATTAAAGCGATGTATCTCATATATTGACAACAAAGATAGTGGAATATTTAATAGAAAGATTAATTTGTTCTATCTGACAACTTAAAAAATGTCTGTTTAACACAATTTTAGCAGATAGATGACTATTTTTGGCGATTATTATTATCGAAATAAAATAGAAATACGGTTATAGTTATGCTTAGTTGGGAAGAATTTGAAAAAGTAGAGATGCGTGTTGGCACCATCCTTTCAGTAAGTGATTTTCCGAAAGCGAGAAATCCATCTTACAAACTTACCATTGATTTTGGTGCATACGGTATAAAAAAAAGTTCTGCTCAGATTACTCATTTGTACTCAATGGACACTCTTGTGGGAAAACAAATTATTGCCGTCGTCAATTTTCCACCTAAGCAGATAGCCGATTTTATGTCAGAGTGTTTGGTACTTGGTGTGGTAGGTTTGAATAAGGAAATTACACTTTTGATGCCAGAAAGAGCGGTGGAGAATGGTTGGCGGATCGCTTAAACAACTTTTTATTGACGGTTAGAGTTTTATTATTTGTATTATTTAAAACACATATAGTTCATCATGTACAAATTTCTTTATTTATCTATCTTTTGTTTTTGTATATCTTCTATCTCAGCCCAAAAACCCATCACAATCGACGATATCTATGCAAAATTTGAGTTTAGGACCAAGTCTGTGCCTGGATTCAATTTTATGAAAGATGGTAGACATTATTCTGCAAGAAGAGACGGCGATATAAAAAAATTTGACATTACTACAGGTTCACTAGTAGAGACTATATTTGATGCAAAAGAACATAAAGACAAAGCAGGATTTTCGGGAGATTATAGTGGATATACATTCAGTGAAGACGAATCACTAATACTCATAAAGTCTGAAGATGAATCGATATACAGACACTCTTCAAAGGTAAACTGTCATATTTATGATAGAAAGGCAAATGTAATTGCGCAAGTATACCCACATGGAAAAATCGTAAATCCTTTGTTTTCTCCAGACGGAGAGAAAATCGCTTTTGTATTCAACAATAACCTATATTACAAAAACCTAAAGAACAACAACATCACACAAATTACCACTGATGGTAGTGTCAATAAGATTATCAATGGTATGTCTGATTGGGTTTATGAAGAAGAATTTGGTTTCACACGTGCTTTTTATTGGTCACCTGATAGTAAAAAAATAGCATTCATAAGATTTGACGAAAGTCAAGTACCACAGTTTACCATGCAACTTTACAATGATGGCATGTATCCTACTGACCAAACATTTAAGTATCCCAAAGTAGGCGAAAAAAATGCAGAAGTGTCCGCATTGATATACGATATTATGCAGGGTAAATCTGCCAAAGCTGACTTGGGTGATATGGCTGATATGTATATCCCGAGAGTAAAGTGGACCACGGATGCTAACCAACTATGTGTTTTCAAAATGAACAGACATCAGAATCATTTACAATTATATCTCGTAGATGTTAAAAATGCCAAATCAAATGTTTTCTACGAAGAGAAAAACAAATATTACATCGATATTACAGATGATCTTACTTTTTTGAAAGATGGAAAATCATTCGTGTGGTCATCTGAGAAAGAAGGATACAATCAGCTTTATCTTATGGGTATGGATGGTAAACAAAAAGCAAAACTGACAGTTGGAGATTATGACGTGACACAGTTTTATGGTGTGGATGAAAAAAACAAAAAAGTGTATTTCCAAGCAGCAGAAAAGTCTCCAATGGAAAAACATGTATTTTCAATTGACCTTGACGGCAAAAATCTAACGAATCTGACACCATCATTGATAGGAACCAACAATGCACAATTTAGCAGCACTTTTGATTACTTCTCTAATAATCATAGTACCATCAATACTGCACCAACATATGTTGTTTATGATAGAAGTGGTAAAAAAATCAGAACCATAGAAGACAATGTCAATTATGGTAAAATCCAAGAAAGTTATGGTGTTTCTCCAGTAGAATTTTTCTCTTTTACGACTTCAGAAAATGTAAAACTGAATGGATGGATGATCAAACCTAGAGACTTTAATCCAACTAGAAAATATCCTGTATTTATGACACAATACAGTGGTCCTGGTAGTCAATCAGTAACAGATAGCTGGAAAGGTACAGGTTACTGGTGGAATCAAATGATTGCTCAAGCTGGCTATATTGTTGTTTGTGTAGATGGTCGTGGTACAGGCGGACGAGGAGAAGAGTTTGAAAAAATGACTTACTTACAACTTGGTCATTATGAAACCATAGACCAAATAGAAGCCGCAAAATATATGGGCAATCAGTCTTTTGTGGATAAAGAAAGAATCGGTATCTTCGGATGGAGTTACGGTGGATATATGTCTTCTTTGTGTATTCTCAAAGGAAATGATGTGTTTAAAGCGGCCATTGCTGTGGCACCAGTGACCAATTGGAAGTGGTATGATAGTGTCTATACAGAAAGATACATGCGTACTACGGCTGAAAATGCCAAAGGATATGCAGATAATTCTCCTGTTTATTTTGCAGATAGACTTAAAGGTAATTACCTACTAGTACATGGAATGGCCGATGATAATGTACACTTCCAACATGCTGTAGAGATGGCAAATGCGCTCATAAAAGCCAATAAACAATTTGATACCTACTATTATCCGAATAGAAATCATGGCATCTATGGTGACAATGCTACGATCCATTTATATACCAAGATGACTAATTTTATTTTAGAAAAAATATAGTTTAATAATCACTTTTTAAGCGCTTACCTTTATGAATATTTCCATTTTATTAAGACACACTTTTGTTTTTGGAATGCTGTTGATTTTTTCATGCAAATCAGAGCCAAAAAAACTGAATCTTCAAGAATTTATGTGGCTTCAAGGCACTTGGATCACACAAGATAGCTCGAGTATTGAGAGTTGGGCCTTTCAAAACAACGAATGGATAGGAAACGTCTATGCTCCGAAAGTAGGAAAGATCACCGAAAACTTAAGGATTTACCAAGAAGGTTCAGACCTTATTTATGAAGCAAAAGTTGTAGGGCAAAATGATGGCAAAGGTGTCGTTTTTAAAATGGAAAGTACATCTGCGGATAGCATACATTTTGTAAATATGACACATGACTTCCCGAATCAAATAGATTACTTCAAAACATCAGATAGTACTTTGTTTTGCAATGTGTATGGCAAACAAAATGAAGGCAAAGGATTTGAAATGAAAAAATTAAAAGAATAGTTACTTTTCAATATATTATATAAAAATGAACGCTCAAAAAGCAAATCTAATAAACGTAGTCACGATGATGGTGGTGAGTATATGGGGCTACATAAATACGCTCACACCATCCATTATAGACCTGCTTCCATTATTGGTAGCGGTGGTACTACTTTCTCTCAATAATGGAATTAAATTTGGTCTAAAGGGACAGATAAATGCTGCAGCAGTTATCACAGCTTTGGTATTTTTAGGTTTGGCAAAAGCTACATATACAGCCTATGAAAATGTGGATCATGATGAAGTAGTCAGATATGGATTGATGGCGCTGACATGTCTTTTTTCATTGATTTTCTTTATTGCTAGCTTCTTCCAAAATAACACTAAAAGCCAAAAATCATAAAATTTTATACATGGGAACTTCAAAATTTATCCTTGCTTTTACATTACTATCGCTAAGTTTAGTTACTTGCAAGGCACAGAAATCTGAAGCTCCTATTTCTATCAGCGATATCAAAACTAAAACAATCTCACAGAGTACTGGAAATACAGAATTTACAACAGCGTACTTGATGGGAAAATTTGATCCATCTACCCACCCAGATTTTACTAGCATTCCAGCTAAATACAGAGATGAAGAAATAAGGTATATCCGAAAAGATGTATTGGAAGCCTTCATAAAAATGTTTGATGCTGCCGCCAAAGATGGCGTCTACCTAAAAATAAGGTCAGCCACTAGGAATTTTGATAACCAAAAAAGAATTTGGGAAAATAAATGGACAGGCAAAACCATTCTTGAAGATAATGTGAATGCAGCCGTAGATATAAATAATGATTTTGCACGAGCAAAAAAAATCTTACAATATAGCTCAATGCCAGGTACATCAAGACATCATTGGGGTACTGATATGGACTTCAATTCATTTGACAATAAATGGTTTGAATCCGGTGAAGGTCTTAAAATCTACCAATGGCTCTCAGCAAATGCAAGTCAATATGGATTTTGTCAACCATATACCAAACACGGTACTGATAGGAACACAGGATATTACGAAGAAAAATGGCATTGGACGTATATGCCTATTTCGGAACAGCTGACTGAATTGGCAGCTTCTTCATTGACAAATGATATGATCTCGGGTTTTTTGGGATCAGATACAGCCATAGAGATCGACGTGGTCAAAAACTATATTTTGGGCATCAGCCCTAGTTGCAAAATCCAACATTAGCAATATGGCAGGCAGCACATCTTTAAAAGTAGATACATCCGTTTGGGGTATCATCCTGCTGACCTTACCTATCAGTATGGCCAAGTTGATTCCAGAGATCAACTACCTAATAAATGCCACTTTTCTAGGGCATCTAGGAAGTGTAGAACTTGCTATGGCAGGGATTACGGGCGTCTATTATTTGATATTTTCAGCACTTGGTTATGGACTTAATAATGCCTTACTTGCCATAATGTCAAGGCGAGCAGGCGAAGAAAACCGCAACGAAATATTCTCCACCCTTTGGCATGGATTACTACTTGCTACAGGTTTGGCTACCTTATTTATGATAGGCACATGGCTATTTGTACATCCATTGATGGTCATGGCAGGTATAGACCCCGAAACAGCCAAGATGGCTTCAGACTTCCTAGACATTCGCGTGTGTGGCCTTTTCTTTCTGTACAGTCTTCAGATGCAAAACGCTTATCTAATTAGTCTACAACAAACCAAATACCTTATCGTTATTGCATTGATTCAGTCAAGTCTAAATTTAGCGCTAGATTACGGTCTTATATTCGGGAAATTGGGCTTGCCAGAAATGGGTTTTAATGGAGCAGCATATGCTTCCGTCATCTCAGAATTTATCGGTATGCTTACGGTCATGGCTTTGATTAGAGGATTGCGGATATCAAGCAAATTTAACATCAAACCTATTTACACATTCAGTATAAAAACTATCAAATTGGTATTTACACAAGGATTGCCTTTGATGAGTCAATATGCGATTAGTACGGCTTCTTGGTGGGTGTTTTTTATACTTATCAGCAGAAATTACACTTATTCAGAACAAGCTGTTACCCAAGCCATGCGAAATCTTTTTGGGCTGAGTGGTGTATTTTCTTGGGCTTTCGGTTCGTCTGCCAATACCATCATCAGCAATCTAATAGGTCAGGGAAGAGCTGAAGAAATTTTTGACATCATCAGAAGAATGAGTATCATTAGTTTCACAGGCATGTTTGTTTTTGTATCCATTCTGAATATCTACCCATCATTATTTCTAGATCTTTTTGGACAAGGAGATGATTTTGTATCTTCTGGCATAGGTCCATTACGTGTGGTAAGCCTAGCTATGTTGATATTATGTATTGGTGTGATTTGGTTGAATGCCGTAGTTGCTACCGGAAAAACAAAGATTGTCTTTTATATAGAGTTGGTAGGGATTATATCTTATTTGGTTTATGTATGGCTGGTAACAGAAAAATTTGGTCTAGGACTGGAAGTGGCGTGGATGAGTGAATGGGTATATTGGGGCATCATGTTTTTGCTTAGTTACATCTATCTAAAACGTGGAAAATGGCAAGAAGGGCTGACATATTATTAATAAATTTAAAAAGTTGTGCATTATTTTAGGAAATTCTTTGATTGAAACTTGTTAGAATGGTAAAACTTCTTAATTTTGCACCCGCTAAGAAGATTTGCCCAATAGGCAAGTCGCACAAGCAGGGCCTATAGCTCAGCTGGTTAGAGCACCTGACTCATAATCAGGTGGTCCCAGGTTCAAGTCCTGGTGGGCCCACCCAAGTAAAGAATCCTTAATCTTAATTGATTAGGGATTTTTTGTTTTATGGGTGGTTGTCGATGAATTAAGTCTTTTCCCTTTTCATCACATATTTTTTATGTTAGCGTTAAGAAAAATATTCAGGTTGTGGCGGATCCTACACTTTTATAAGATGAAATCTTTCTGATCCAAATACTGCAAACCAATATATTAAATCTTTGAGATTCCACACTTTATGTTAGGACGATTATACTTATTCAAACTACAAATAATTTACGATCGCAAAACACCATGCTATCCTTTTACTTCACTACATTTGCTTCTGAAAGTATTTATACTATCTTTTACTTGAAGTAAGTATCGCTTTATTAAGGATCGACATTATCATAAATCAAATAAATGAAAACATTATTAACAATCATCTCTTTGCTTACACTATGTACTAGCTACGTTTTTTCTCAATGTACATCGAATGAAGTAAAAGTAAAAGTCGATATATTTACAGATGCTTATGGAGATGAAACGTATTGGACGCTTACTGATTTGACGGGAATAGTTGTTCTACAAGGTGGGCAAGGGAGAGTTTACCTAGGCAATACAAATTACGCTGATAGTATTTGTATCCCATCAAACACCTGTTTGGTTTTCAAGATTTATGATACTTATGGAGATGGAATATTTGCACCAGGTGGATGCAAGTTGTATGTTGATGACATGCTTGTTTACGAAGGTGCTAATGACATAAAATCGACAGCAATGGCCATTGTAAATTGTTCAGACGCATGCGATCGAGTACTCAATTCTCTTAATGATCTTCAGTCCCACATTAATGCAAACATCACCCTCAGCGCTACAGAACTGACACTGATCAGAAATATCTTTACTATATTTCCAGAATGCCTAGCCAGCAATGAGTCAACTATATTACTAGCTAAAAGTGTTGTTAAGGATTATGACGATATATTTGGAGCACTATTCGTGAATACCAAAACTAAAAATGGCTTTTCTAAAGAACCTAATGCCGCTCCTGGTTTGGAGCTAGAACGTGCTGTTTTTGCACTGCAGCAGGGAATGTTCGATCACATATTTACACCCGCTGTTTATAAAGATTATCCACAACACTTGAATGGGTGGAAGTATGGTGCTTGCATTTCTTTCCCTGGATATGTGGCTCCACCTGCGGATTCGTCTATACGCAAAACAGTCCTGATTCGTGCTAGTTTTGAAGACCCTGATGGTTTGAATCCTTACTATGACATTAATCAAGATAGAATGGAGCACGCACTTCGCCCTACGGGAATGTACTTATCTCCAGGCAGTGTTGCCATGATTACAGTCCCCGATAGCTTAGTTGGCAAAAAATATTGGGTTAGAGTAGGTTCGCATGATTGGGACTTAACGGATCGTCCAGAGTTCCGACGATTTGATCGGATATCAAAATTATTTTCTATCGATTCTACCACCATTGAAGTGTTCAATCCCTTTGGTGGAGCAATTTCTATCCTTGTCCCATATAGTGCGAATCAGGAAATTGTCGAAGTCAGTGTGTCCAACGGTGTAGAAGCACCTTTCTTTTCGATGAAGTCGTTTTATACCACACCAGACTTTGAAGCAGAACTTAATAAGCCTGGACCTTGGGCAGTTTTTGAAACAGAAAATGTAATGTTTACCATTCCTAAGCATTCTATTGTGCCATGCCAATACGACCTCATAAAAACCATGGTGGACTGGGAGACAGCCTTAAGGGGTATGAATTCTATTTTAGCAAGACAGATCATTCCTGACAAACACAATATGTACATGATAACAGATGTAGATATTCGTACAGGCGTTTACTCAATCGGTTACCCAATGTCTAATACGCCACTCAACTATAGCGATGTACCTGGCCCAGCCTATTTTCTCAACGGGCCTGGACCTGATGATGAGACCAACTTTCACGAGATGGGACATGCTCTTGCTTTTTCCAAATTTGCGGGTGAAGAAGAAGCTTTGGTCAATTTCCCATATATCATGGCATTGAATTATGGCTTGGGTGTAGCATTGAATGAAGCCGTAAACTATAGCTTCGTTCCTAATACATTCAATATCGACAAGACTGCTACGCATAGAATGGTATCTAGAACTTTTGGTACGAAGAGAGATATATCAAATACTACAACAGATGAAGTGAGATACCAGCACAGAGGATACGGACACTATTTCGAAATCGTCAATATACTCGGATGGTGTCCACTTAGAAATTTCTGGAAACAAGAATCCATAGACTTTGAAAATGGCATTAATCATGGCATCAATGATCAAGATAATGACAAGAGAATAGTCAGAATGTCCGTAGCAGCACAAGCAGATCTGCGTCCGCTATTTCATGTTTTTGGAATTCTTCCGCAAGATTCAATTAAGATGCAGGATACACTGACTCAATTGGGCATTCTACCTTCTTTTACTGTCTACAATAGAATCCAAGAGTATAAAAAGCTGATTCCTAAAGACAAAACGGAATTTATAAATTATGCACAGTCAGTATATCCAGACCTCTTCTCGGAAGGCCCCACTGCTGATCCTGATTATGGAGTAGGTTGGCATTACCTAAAATCATTGACTTATGATGAAGCTGAAGCTACACAACGTACCAATATCCTCCAATCCATCATAGATCTTTATTATCCAAATGGTGCGCCATCTAACAATGGGAATGTAGACGTTTGCTGCCAACTTGACACCATGCAAATCAGTATCGCAAATCAATCGGTTCTCGTGACCGGAGGTGTCAAACCTTATGACGTGACTATAGACACAATAGGAAACAATATGGTCGTGAATGTTGTAGATTTTGATGGTTGTACGTCTAATACTTCTTTTGTTTTAAGTAATATGACAGAAGAAGTTATAGATGAGATAAAAATATATCCTAACCCTACTTCGGCAGAAATTTACATAACTCCGGCAGGAAATGATAATCAAATAGAGAACTTAAGAATAATTTCGATAAATGGTCAAGTCCTTATTCAATCTCCGAAAGCTGATTTTATAGATCTAGGTTCATTAAATGCCGGTGTCTATATATTACAAATCGAATTGGGAGGAGGAAAACAAATTAATAAAAGAGTTTTAATGGTGAGATAGATAAGACCTATCAAATACTATGTTAGAATTGTTGAAGCCTATGATCAGGGTGGTAGATATCTCAGATACAAATCAGAACATGAAGTGTTTTTAAAGTTTTACTTAAGTATCATCAAGTAATGTTTGAACGTTGCAAAGTAACCTATACCCGTTACTAAATAACCTTATAGTGTTGCAAAGAATCCTTTAATCGTTGCTTTATAACCTTGAAGTGTTACAAAGAATCCTTTAATCGTTACTAAATAAGCTTGCAGTATTGCAAAGAAACCTTTACTTGTTACTTAGTAATCTTGAAGTGTTGCAAAGAAACACTTTAACAAAACATCGTAACTCAGATGAATACATTAAATATTGATCTGGATACAGAAAAAATCTACTTGGATATTTTCTGTATCCATGTGGATATAGAAAATATTCATGTGGATACAGAATATATTAACATGGATTACTAATAATTTTATCTGAATCATTTAAATATCTAAGTGAATCTCTAATATTTTCACGTGGATTATGAATAAATGCAGATGAATACTTTATTTATCGACGTTTATATCTACTAAATAAATGTTGATACAGATAATTTTAGATAGGAAGCAATGCCGAAGATTTAGGCATCTTACTTTTTAAAAGACTAATATTAACTATACAAAAATAGTGATTTATTTTGATATGACAATGTTTTTTACAATATTTTTTATTTCCTTATTTTACTGATTATCAATAGATTAAAATTTAGTTTTCATTAGTATAGAAATCATGACAAGTACTAAACAATTCTTCTCTAGATATTTCTATCCTGATATGCAGACTAAAAAACAATGAAAAAAGATTACCCTAAACACGAATGAGTTAAATCTCTCCCATCAAGCTTACTTCCCACTCATGATCTCATTCCCTATCTTACAAGAAAGACATCGCTGCTGATCACAGTAAGCAGTTTTGAGTTGGATGAGTGCTTGTGAGTCAAAGGCATTTTTTGCTTTTATGTTTAGCTCATTCCATAGGGTGATGATATTATTTTTTTCAGCAGGCAGATATTCCATGATGGAGATGGCCTTATCTATGTAGGTCTCGTCGTCATTGACCTTGCCATACAAAAATAGTACGGGAGCAATGGCATTAATCATCAGAAGGTCTATAAAATTACTTCCTGTGTTTTTGGTCTTGTCTGTAGAGACTAATCCGAATCTGTAGTGGGTTTTCCAATATTCACTGATGTCGGATGTGAGTATTTTTTTGATTTCCGCAGCATTATCAGCTTCTTTTATTTGACTGAATAGGAAACTCACACGATACATTAGTCCTGCAAATTGGGCAATACGTACCGTAGGGAAATTCATAGGCCTAAGTTTACTAAACTTCCAAGCCACAGGATCGATGGGTTGTAAATTGTATTTTTTTTGTTGGTATTGATACTCAGATTTTAACGTTTCAAAATATTCATCTGTATAATTTGCCATCAGCATACCCGCTTGACCAAAGTATAATGCATCTAGAGTCTGCCTTTTATCTTTATTCTTTTGAACTATCTGTAGTGGCAGACTCCTAGCTAATCGCTCGAATGGCTCTGTATTGACCTTACTCCCAAAATATCTTGCGATCATTACATACAATGTCTCTTCCCAGTCTTGACCTGTAGAAGTCAGAATATCATTTACAAAACTAGATTTATTACTTAGACGTTCTACCGCTAGGGTAAACTTCCAGAAGTTTATCTTCTCTTCACTTACTTTATGGATGATGGATTCACATGGAATTTTTTGTTGTGATTGGACTAGATTAAGGTAGTTGTCTAAGTATATTTTTGGTATTTTCCCCTTTAGTGCTAAGGTCGGTATTGGTACGTTGTCTGTATTTAACACGGGTTTGTCATCTTCATAAACAACGTGTAGTACTACATTGTCGTAAGCGCTATCATGCTGATGTTTGTGTTTTTGCCAGTCTGAGCTGAAGACGTGCATCTCTATATTTCCGGCCCAGATAGTACCGTCTATTTTTATTTTTCCATTAAAAAAATCAGGTCCTGCGTCTACATTATAAATACCAAAATCCAAGATTTCTAGCACTTTCCCATCTGTAGTTATATATCCATCTATTGGGAGTTTTTTGGTTCTCCACAAAAAATGAATAAATTCTTCCTTAAGTGGTGAATTAGTCATATCGTATTCTTTTTAAAACTTTAAATGTATAATCAAAATCATTTTTGTCGTCTTTACTATGTTTTTCTTCAGATATCAATTCCCATTGATTCATATCTAATGCTGGAAAAAAAATATCACCATCTACCGTAAGATCTACTTCTGTAAGGTATAATTTATCGCAAAGATGCATTGATTGAGCATATATCTGTCCGCCACCGATGATAAAAGCTTCTGTTTCACCATTTTCGTGTGCCATGTGTATTGCTTCAGGTATGGACCTTGCTACAAGACAGTTGCTCGATATGAAAAATGGGTCTCTAGTCACGATCACATTTGTCCTTTTGGGAAGTGGTTTTCCTATCGATGCATAACAGTTTCTACCCATAATGATGTGGTGATTGAGCGTCGTTTTTTTGAAATACTGGAGATCCGCAGGAAGATACCAAGGTATATCATTGTCTTTACCTATCACGCTATTATGGGCTGTGGCTACAATACAGGAAATGGTCATATTAAAGTTTTGTGTATTCTGAATGGTAAAGATAAATGGTTTTATTTATATGGCTGTCAAGAATTTTTAGAATTGTAAATTTATTAGAACACTTAAACGTTATGCATTTTTAAATAACCATACGCTTTTCTCATCATTAAAAACTACTTTTGTACTTTGTTCATTCAAATCAAATCATTGGCTCAGCTACTGCGAATACTAAAATTTGTTGTGATTCTGATTATCTGTGGCTTGCTGTACTATCAAGTAGCGCATGGTAAAGGCTATGAAGCATTAATCAGATCATGGGAGAGTCAGTCTATGTATTGGGACTTTCGTTTTTTGGTATTTAGCATCGCGCTCATGCCTATCAATTGGTTTTTAGAATCCAAAAAATGGCAAATATTAATGTCTCCTCATATAGCATTGAGTTTGGATGACGCACTTAAGACTGTTTTATCTGGCATCGCATTAGGAATTGCCACGCCAGCTAGAATAGGAGAATATGGAGGAAGGTTATTAACTTCAGACCCAAATCACAAGCCACAAGTCATCTCTGCCACCTTGCTAGGCAGCATTGCACAGAACCTTTGCAATGTTGTGATGGGCCTGGTGTTTAGTTATTATTTTCTTAAATCTATTTTTAATGTTACTTACTCGGACCATATTACGTTTAGTATTGTAGTAGGATTACAAATCGGAATACTGATTTTTATCTACTACAAGTTGCCAAAAGTGGCAAAATTTGTTGAACGCTTTTTGAAATGGAAGTATTTCTTGAAAATTAGTTCGAAGTTAAAATCACTTGATTTATATACGGTGCCTTTATTAAATAAGATCATATTGATATCTCTTTTAAGGTACAGTATCTATTTCACACAATATTTCCTTATCTTAAAATTCTTGGGAGTTCAGAATGACTTTTTAGCATTAAGTGGAGGAATAGCTTCGATATATTTGATACAAACAGGCATACCATTACCTGCTTTCTTGAGCATTCTGGCGCGTGGAGAGTTGGCTATTTTGGTATGGTCGTCCTTGGGAATAGCCGAACTGACGGCCTTAGTAGCGACATTTATTCTTTGGTTTGTCAATCTTATTTTCCCATCATTGGTCGGGCTTGTGATCTTAACCAAATTTGATGTGAAAGCTTATTTCAAGAAATGATTTTCTATTTTCCTAAGCGCAACAACGAGATTTCTTATTCTTAGATTTTATTCAAAATAGAAATACATCATGACATTATCATCAAAATTAACCACTTTACTTTCAGGATTAACGATTGCAGTTTTGCTGACGGCATTTTCCACTCCTGTGGTAAATCATAACAATGTATCGTCCAATGACCAATGTGGATTGACCAACCAGACATTTCAACATGGCGAAAAGCTAGTTTATAAGCTTTACTACCAATTGGGTTTTATTTGGGTTCCAGCTGGAGAAGTCGTTTTTTCTGTGAAAGATTTAGGTAACGCATATGAAATGAGAGCTTTGGGCAAAACCTATTCAAGTTATGAAAGTATATTTAAGGTAAATGATTATTTTTACTCAAAAGTGGACAAATCAACTATGTTGCCACGGAATTTTGTAAGAATCATCGAAGAAGGTAATTATCGTCTTTATGATAGTATTTCTTTCGACCAAAAAAAAAATGTGGCAATGACCTACCATGGTAAATCTAAAGAAAGTGCAAAACCGCAAATGCATAGGTTGAACAATTGCATGCATGACATTGTCTCAAATATGTATAATATTAGAAATCTAGAAACTTCAAACCTTAAAAAAGGTGACAAAATAGGACTAGATATGTTTTTTGACAAAGAAGTTTTTCCTGTCAATATCAGATATGGTGGCAAAGAAACAAAAGATATCAAAGGTCTAGGAGATTTTAAAACAATCAAAATGGTGCCAGATCTCGTAGGTGGAAATGTATTTAAAGATGGAGACAAAATGACGATGTGGGTATCTGATGACCATAACAAAATTCCATTATTGATAGAATCTCCTGTGTCTGTTGGTTCCATAAAAGCAGTACTTAAATCCTATTCAGGTCTTAAGCACGAATTGAGTTCAAAAATAAATTAAAATGTTAAGATTTACCATAAGGCAGGTAGTTTTTATTAGTATTATTGTGATAGCATTCATGGTAGGATTTTGGTTTATAGCCAAGACTCAATTATTTCCTGCTAGACAAGCTGAGAATACAACCATCATGCTAGAAAAAATAAAAACTGTCACCAAACTCATCAGCGTAGAAGGTCAGTTTTCTGAATTATATGATTACAAGGAGACGTATGACTATGACTTCTTTAATCTATTTAGTAAAAAAATCCTACTTAGGGTCACCGCAAAAGTATCTGTAGGTTACGATTTTGAAAAAGTGAATATCAGCATTGATAGCCTAAGCAAAACGGTTACACTTAATGAATTGCCACATGCTGAAATCTTATCCATCGACCATAATCTAGATTATTATGACATTACACAAGGTACATTCAATAAGTTTACGACGCAAGAGTATAATATGATCAATAAAAAAGCAAAAGACTATATTGCATCAAAAGCAAACAATACTGAGCTATTGGCCACAGCAGAAAAACAAAAAACAGAATATATAAAAATGATGGAAATGGCACTGCAAAGTGCAGGGTGGTCGTTAGTAACAAGGTGCCTAAAGAATTTCTAAATTAAAATCAAAGGAAACTTAAATGTATATGATCACTTTCAGAGTAATGGTTTGTTTGCTAGTCTTTGCACTACCTTGGTTATCTTCAGGTCAAGCGATCTTAAAAGGAACTCTAAATGCCAATGAACTCAAATTGTATAATGATGCAAAAGTTGCTGCACAGAAAGGGGATCTTAAAAAAAGTAATGCAAAATTTACAGATTTGCTTAAGACGCAACCACAATTTGTGGAAGGCATATTGAGATTGGCTAGTAACTACTTCACTGCCAAAGATTTTGCAAAAGCTGAGTCATTATTTTCAAGTGCAATATCCGTAGACCCTGAATTTGATACGGAAATGTATTATTCGATGGCAATGTCACAGGTATCACAAAACAAATATCTAGATGCTGCAAATTCTTTTGATGAATATTTAAAAAGAGAAAAGTCTAAAAATGACAAAATTGCCAAAGCTACTTCATTAAGAGATAATCTCAGATTTAAGGACTATGCATTAAAAAATCCTGTGTCATTCGAACCCATAAATTTGGGGCCAAATATCAATTCATCTTATTTAGAATATTCTCCAAGTATAGCTGTAGATGGTTCGTCTATCATTTTTACAAGAAATATTCAGCGCAAAAATGATTTTATTGGGCAAGAAGATTTTTATATTTCTTTGGTTGACAGCCTTGGATTTCGTCCTGCTACTCCCATAGAATCATTAAATACTGGTGGAAATGAAGGTGCATTTGCCTTGTCTTCAAATGGTAAGTATATAGTCTTTACGGCCTGTGATCGAAAGGATGCATTCGGTGGTTGTGATCTCTACTACTCCATGTTTATGGATGGTGAATGGACCATTCCCGTCAATATGGGACATAAGGTCAATTCAGCAGGATGGGACTCGCAACCTACATTGTCGGCAGATGGAAGGACGCTTTATTTTTCGAGTAATCGCAAAGGAAGTATCGGTGCGGCTGATATTTGGATGACTTACCGTAATGAAAATAATGCTTGGGTGACACCTATCAATCTAGGTCCTGAGATTAATAGTACAGGCAGAGATGAGACACCATTCCTTCATGCAGATGGACAGACCCTTTATTTCAGATCAAATGGTCGTCTAGGAATGGGAGATTTTGATATTTATTATAGTAGAAAAGATTTTACTACAAATAAATGGACCGAGCCACAAAACATAGGATACCCCATAAATACGGAAGGAGCTGAGGGTTCGTTTGTGGTTTCTACAGATGGTGAGACAGCCTATTTTGCTAGTGATGTAGATTACAAAACAGGAGAAAAGCTCAATCAGTTGGATCTCTATATGGCAAAACTCTACGAAAAAGCGAGACCAAGACCAAGTAATTATGTCAAAGGAACAATCAGAGACATCAACAGTGGTCAATTACTAAAATCCACGGTGATCATCAAAAACTTGGACTTAAATACTGAAGTATTTAAATTCGATACAGATGATGATGGATTCTTCATCACAGGAATTACAGCTGGTTACAATTATGCTTGTATCGTACAGAAGGATGGATATGTGTATTATACCAAAAATTTTGACTTGACAGAAGTCATCCTTCTTCCTGAACCATATAGACTTGATATCAAGTTGATACCAATTATTACTACAACCAATGATACAATTGCTAAGTCTATTGTACTCCAAAACATATTTTTCAGTACAGGATCTGCAGAACTTTTACCAACATCAGATACCGAGATTGCATTATTGACAAAAATGATGAATGAAAGTCCGAAAGTGAAGATTTTGATTACCGGACACACAGACAATGTGGGTAATGATGAAGCAAATATGGAACTTTCGCTCAATAGAGCAAAGTCTGTTGCACTCGCATTAGAGAAGTCAGGCATTGATCCATCTCGTATAAAATATGAAGGTAAAGGGGAGACCATTCCTAGAGATACAAATGACACACCACAAGGTCGTCAAAACAATCGACGCACAGAATTTATAATTTTGAAGTAATCGGATCAGGTCCTTAGCAATATTGTCATCCTTTAGGGATTTGGATAGTTATAAATCTTGTGTTTATAATCATATTATCCTGTGGGGATTAGTTTTAGTGAATCTAGCTATCGGTATAATCATGACATCCCGTGGGATTGGATCATATGATTAAAACTTCCATGATCATTTTCGTTAATCCCGTAGGGATGCTATGATTATAGAAAAAAATGGATATTAACGTTACGAAAACCCTGAAAGGGTGACATCATTTATCATTATAAATACTCACATGTTTATAAAAAACAAAGCCCTTGACTTTACTTTAAAATCAAGGGCTTTTATATGATTACCTATATCAAGACATGGAATTATTTTCTCTTTTTAGGAGGTCCATTATTTGGTCTTGGTTTGTTTTTATTCTGATTATTATTGTTGTTATTCGGTTTATTTGGTTTTTTCGGTGTTTTGAAAGTATTGATACTTGCGTTTGGCAGGTTATTTTTGGTGATAACGGCAATTGTATGATCATCGTCTACACTAAGTTTGTTTCCTGACATCACAGCAAGGTCAGAAATGATAATATCATCACTTACGAAATGTTCTTTATTCCATGTACGGTAAGACAACTTCATATATGATAAGATAGTCTCTACAAAACCTTTTTTCACTGGACCTTCTTCCATTTTTAGGGCTTTGTCTATCATTACTCTAATGTTATATCCATAATGTCTCCAATTGAATTCATGTTGTGGATATGGAACCGTATCAGGTGTAAAAGTATTGTCTTCTTCTGTGACCGAATCGCTGTATGGATTATCTACATCTAGCTCATAATCTGCCATTTTGTAGACGTGTCTCCACAATTTCTGTTTGTATTCTAATACATTCTTTGTTTGTGGATTAAGTTGGTTTATTATTTCTACGATCGATTCAATGACACTTTGTCTTTCTTCCCTAGTTTCTACGGTTTTTGCATACTGAACTAGTTTTTGTACGCTTCTACCATATTCTGAGAATATTAATTTATCTCTAGTCGAATTATATTCCAAACTTAACAACTTCTTCATCCTTCTTTATTTTATTATTCGTACTTAATTATTCTACCGTAACTGATTTTGCCAAATTTCTTGGTTGATCTACATCACATCCTCTCATTACTGCTATATGATATGCTAATAATTGTAAAGGTATTACAGACAATAACGGAGTCAATGGTTCTTCTGTTTCAGGTATTTCTATAGTATAATCGGACATCTCTTTTATCTTAGTATCTCCTTCAGAGACAATAGAGATTACGATTGCCTTACGTGCTTTCACTTCCTGAATGTTGCTTGCTACTTTGTCATATGCAGACTTATTGGTAGCAATCACAATGACTGGCATATTCTCATCTATCAATGCTATAGGTCCGTGTTTCATTTCGGCAGCAGGATAGCCTTCAGCGTGGATGTATGATATCTCTTTTAGTTTAAGAGCGCCTTCTAATGCTACAGGGAAATTATATCCACGACCAAGATACAATGCATTATTTACATCTTTGATTTCTCCAGCTATAAACTTAATCTTTTCATTTTGCTGGAGTACTTTCTCAACTTTATCTGGTATGCTCTCTAATGCATAAGCTAATTGTCTAAAGTAATCTTCAGAAATCGTACCACGACGGTAACCCAAATTTAAGGCCATCAAAGTCAATACTGTCAACTGACTCGTAAATGCTTTTGTAGATGCTACACCTATTTCTGGTCCAGCATGTGTGTAAGATCCACAGTGCGTGATACGAGCTATAGAAGAACCCACGACATTGACGATTCCGTATATCAAGGCACCTTTTTCTTTTGCAAGTTCAAGTGCCGCTAGTGTATCTGCTGTTTCTCCAGATTGAGATATAGCAATGACAACATCATCTGAATTAATAATTGGGTTTCTGTATCGAAGTTCTGAAGCGTATTCTACTTCTACAGGTATTCTTGCTAGTTCTTCTATAATGTATTCAGCTACCAAAGCAGAGTGCCAAGATGTACCACAAGCAGCAAAGATGATTCTTTTGGCATTCATGATTCTATTGATATACTGCTGCATACCTCCTACAAGTACCCACCCATCATGTGCATCGATTCTACCTCTCATACTCTCTCGGATGGTGGTAGGTTGTTGGTATATCTCCTTTAACATGAAGTGATCATATCCTTCTTTCTCAAGCTCTTCAAGTTTCAGATCCAACTCGTGAACGATTGGTTGTTGTACTTCATTACTCAAATTGATGATTTCGTAATGACCATCTTTGTGGATAGTCACAATTTCTTCATCATTAAGATATATAACTTTGTTTGTGTATTTTATAATCGGTGATGCATCTGATGCTAAAAAATATTCATCTTCACCAATACCCATTACTAGTGGGCTAGATTTACGCGCACCTACTATGACATCAGGATTTTCTCTATCGATCACCACTATAGCGTATGCTCCTACAGCTTTTTCTAAAGCTCGGCGGACAGCTTGGCTAAGTGTAAGGTCTTCTCTTTTTTGATACTCTTCGATCAGGTGGACTAATACTTCAGTATCTGTTTCGCTTAGGAATGTATGTCCAATTTCTGATAATGCTTTTTTAAGCGTAGAATAATTTTCTATGATTCCATTATGAATCAAAGCTAATCTACCATTGCCTGATAAATGAGGGTGAGCATTAAGATCATCAGGTTTACCATGTGTTGCCCATCTTGTGTGGCCAATACCTACAAAACCAGTCACGTCTTTATCCTTAGCCGCTGCTTCTAATTTTGAGACCTTTCCTTTTTTCTTTACCGTCTTAATGGCTCCGTTTAAAATGGAAATACCTGCACTATCATATCCGCGGTACTCAAGTCTCTTGAGACCTTCTACGATGATCGGATATGCTTGTTGTGTACCGATGTAAGCTACAATGCCGCACATTTGTCGTTAATTTTTATTTTTTTGTATAACTGATATTTAGTTTCATTGGGAACGTGCTATGTTTTGCCCCGTAAATGACTGTTCTTCGAACATTTTCTGATTCTGTAAGAATATTGATATAAAGATCAGAATTATAGCTGCTGTCTTTCATAGCGTTTTTTATGTGATTTGTAATGTTTAAGGTATATTTTCTAAGGTTACCCGTTCCTGACACATTTCCACCAAAAACTGATTCGAAAGTAAGGTTATTTGAAGTAAGTTGACTGATATCTTGAATTAACTGAATACTTCCTGAAGCGTTTTTATAACTCGCTATAAGCTGAACTGGCGCAGGATATAGACTAAAATCGCCTCCAAGGTCAGAAACAAAAAACTCTAGTGAAACCTTATTTACTAACTTATCTTTTAGGAAAGATAAATCATCAAATTTTATAACCGTTTTTACACCGCCTAATCCTTGCAAAAATGTCAAACTATCGCCACTATTTGTACCATCAATAAATTTTTCAATTTGTGATCCAGTGTTGTCATATGTATAATTGGCAGGAGTAGATGCATGAATTGGATATTGATATTCTTTTTTCAATGTATCGTTTTGTGTATAATACATCACCAATTTATTCACACCATCAAGACTTGAGAGACTTGCGTCTAATAAATTTAGGCCGAAAGTAGATGGACCCGATAATGGTGTCGATTTGATATAAAATCCTTTTAAGAAATTACCAAGTAAGGTATCATTTTTTGTAAGGTTTGTATCTGAGATCAACATCTGTCCGAAAGAATCATCTAATCTCAATCTTAATTGTGCTCTTTTCTTTACAATCTTAGATGTCACATGATCTAAATATGAAACAGAATCTCTTGTATTAATCTGAACTTGTTTACTAACTAACGGAGTAGTATTTGCATCAAATGTAACATCAGAATAAAAGGTGTCTGTTTTTGAAAAAGTATTTAATAGCTGGAAAACTTCTACTTGATGCAATGGATTAGCGACCCCATAATTTCCTAATGTGTCATAAGCTAAAACCAAAACTAGGGAATCAAATTTAATATTACCTGTATATACTGGTTTTGTACTAGCTAGTACATTTGTGATATATAAGGAAGAAGTAAGATTACCAAAAGTCGCATCATTTAGGCTACCAAGTACGTAAGTTCTTGAGTTTACATTTGGTCTATGGGTGACTACCCTTGTACCAGCGATAGTGGAACTGCTGAGTTTTAGCGAATCATTGAATGATAAAACAAGTTTTTCATTATCTAGCAATTCATTTCCTACCAATATTGAGTCTTGGCAGCTTTGTAATATCAAAAAACTAAAAACTATTGCCGTTATTGCCTTACCGATTGTATGTTTTAACATTCTTTTACTCTATATTTTATTCTTCTAAAATCGTTTTATAAAACTCAACCGTTGCTTTTGCGGACGCGTCGATGTCATCATCGTACGTTACAATAGGCATTTCTAAATCAAGTCCATATTTAGTAACGATTTCATTTGACGATTCGTTTCCTGAGATGATGCCATCTGCAAATTTTATTGCTCCGAGATCAAGATTAATACCACCATCATCTTTGTATACATCTAAGTCTTCTACCTCTAGATCATTAATAGCAGCTATATTGAGAAACTTTGAATCAAACGAATGGCCCAACTCATTATTGTATACAGAATAAATTATTTTAGCATCTTGAAAAACTGGGTCGTTCTTGTATGCTTTTTTCATGTATAAAGGAATTAAACTTGTGATCTGACCATGTAAATGTACAATATCAGGGGACCATCCAAATTTTTTGACTGTTTCCATAATACCTTTACAAAAGAAAACCAACCTTTCTTGATTATCGATGAAGTCTACTTTTTCATCATCTACAAATACAGCTTTCCTTTTAAAAAACTCCTCATTATCTAGAAAGTAAACTTGTAATCTAGCTCCTGGTAAAGAAGCCACTTTAATAATCAAAGGATAATCTTCATCATCCACGATGATATTCATCCCTGAGAGTCTCACTACTTCATGCAAGCGATGGCGTCTCTCGTTAATTATTCCAAATTTGGGCATTAATACCCTCAATTCAAACCCTTCTTCTGCTGCAAAATGAGGAATTCTCCTCGCTAAGTCAGACAGCATCGAAATTTCAGTGTAAGGGTTTAATTCCTGTGTAACAAAAAGAACTTTCTTTTTACTCATTATAGGAAAATGTTGATTATCGAAGTATTTTAAAAATGTGCGCAAAGATAATACTATTTTTCTATTAATTAGAATAAAAAACATTTACAAAGTTTAAAATATCTGAAAATCAATCAAATATGACTTCAATACAAGAACCTTTGAAAGCTAATTTATCCTATTTTCTTCTTTTAAGACTAGATTTTTATAGTTTTGTGCATTATCATTGATGATTTATTTTTGATCTAGCCTAGATTTGATCTTGGTTGTCATACATTTCAAGTTTTAATTCTAAAATTATTATGCAAATACAATTAATAATAAAACCCATTCCTTATTTTACAGATAATTTGGTTGTTTTCGGCATTTTGATGTCTCTTCTTGCTTTTGTTTTTTATACTTCATCGAACAAAAATCCATATTGGAAAGCTCTTTATACTATATTCCCGTCTCTCTTGATGTGCTATTTGCTTCCGTCTATCCTTAGTTCCTTAAATATTATCTCACCAGAATGGAGTGTATTGGACGAAAGTGGCAATGAAATATTAGGTAGTGACGTCAAACCGAAAGTGACTGGATTAGCCATCTATTATGTTGCTAGTAGGTTGCTTTTGCCCGCAGCACTCATATTATTGACAGTAAGTATTGATTTAAAAGCACTTTGGGGCCTTGGTAGCAAAGCGCTAATAATGTTTTTAACGGGAACTGTAGGTGTAATTTTAGGTGGCCCGATTGCCATCATGATTATGTCTATTTTTTCTCCATCAACTGTCGGTGGTGTTGGTTTTGATGCAGTGTGGAAAGGTCTTTCGACCATTGCTGGAAGTTGGATAGGTGGTGGTGCTAATCAAACTGCTATGTTAGAAATTTTTAAATATAATCAAGAAAAATATGGCGCCATGGTATTAGTAGACATTGTGGTGGCAAATATTTGGATGGCTATATTACTTTTTGGGATTGGCAAAAAAGAGACAATTGATCGCTGGTTTAAGGCAGATAATTCGTCTATTGAAGCGCTAAAGCAAAAAGTTTCTACATATACTGAATCGGTTACGAGAATTCCGACATTAAAGGACTACATGATTTTATTGGGTGTGACTTTTGCAGCCGTTGGTTTTTCTCATTGGTCTAGTGTCGCTATCCCTGCATTTTTAATAGAACTTTTTCCTGTAGTGGGTGACAAAACCAGTATGATCTCAACTTTTGGAGATAGTTTTTTCTGGATGGTGACTGTAGCTACTGTTCTAGGTGTTCTATTGTCATTCACACGTTTAAAAGAGTATGAAGGTATAGGAGCAAGTAAGATTGGAAGCATTTTTATCTATATATTGGTTGCATCTATTGGTATGAAAATGGATCTGAAATCTGTGGTGGACAATCCTGGATTAATAATAGTTGGATTGATATGGATGTCGGTTCATGTTTTATTATTGATCATAGTGGCTAAAATAATCAAAGCACCATTCTTTTTTCTTGCCGTGGGCAGTAAAGCCAATATTGGTGGTGCCGCTTCAGCACCTATTGTAGCGTCAGCATTTCATCCATCTTTAGCTAGTGTGGGTGTATTATTAGCCATTTTTGGTTATGTGATAGGAACATATGGGGCTATATTAAGTGCAATTTTAATGGAGATGGTCGCCCCAACTTTGTAGACATAAAAAAAGGAAGGTACCATTTGTTTATGGTATCCTTCCTTTTAAACTTGTTTATAATTTATCGAATTATAATTGGTAACTCAATCCTACTGTGTAATAATTTTGAAGTTTATTGACTTCTTGTTCGCTTAGTCTCAAGCCCACTTCTACACCTACTCCGATTCCTTTTATCAGCGTCAGACCAAACCAGTTGGTCCATGTACCATTGTGAAGTGATGGATCGCTGTTTTTGTAGCTGATGAATCCTGTCAAATTACTTCTCCAATTGATACCTTTTATACTTGTAGAGTAATCTCCCACGATTTTACATCCCAAAGATGGTGTGAATTTAGAATCTTCTTTAGAAAATATAAAGTTATAGTTGATTGGGTGAAAAACAAGGACTAGATTTTTCATTGGCGTGTAAGTGACTCCCACTCCAAGGTCTAAATAACCTGGATTATTAAAACTACTAACCTTCACTCCCGATGTATCTGGGTAACTCAAGATAGAAGTTCTATACTCTCCCAAAGCTGATGCAGCGATTTTTGGTGTAATATTGTATCCATAAAGAGAAGTAATGTTGAGTTGATCTGCAATTGGTTCAAATTTTCCTTTTTCTTCTCCCGGAAGTCTTTTATCTAATTTTTGCCATCCAAGATTTAAACTTCCTGAATTTCTCCAAAAATATTTGTCTTCTATTTTATTTGCAAATGCTCTGAAGCTTCCTTTTATAGAGCTAGATCTAGCATCTTTTAATTCGCCTGCAGCAAACCAACTGTCTCTCCCCAAAAAGTCGACGCCTATGATTCCGAATGTACCTGTATACCAACCAGGTAAAGACGCAATTTTGGCATCCACAGCAGCGATTTCTGATTTAAAAGCATCGGCTTGAGCTTGAATAGGCGCAGCTTTTGCCTCGATTTCAGCTTTTTGCTTTTTGAGTTCTTCCAGTGTAGGTACTACATCTGTCTGCGCTGTCGCAATATTGCAAATAAAAAATAGTACTAAAAGTAGATAAACTTGTCTCATAAAAAAAATTGGTTTAAATGTTATAAATGATGAATTTCGATATTATCCTGAAGTATTTTATTTAGTGGTATGATCACGTACCTATCACCAGTCTCTAAAGTAACCGAAGACTTGTCAAGGTCCGTAATTTTGCCAGTGACCCCATTTACAGTTACCTTGTCACCTATATTGAGTTTGTCCTTGGTATAATAAGATGCTAAAAAACTTGCCACCAAATCTTTGGATGCAAAACCATAACCAATAGAAAAAGCAAGTACGCCACCTGCAATCAATATTGAAATATTTTGTGCAAAAAAATCAGTATTAATCTGTGCTTGGGACAATGCGACGATGAGTACATTAATAAATACAAAATAAAATACAAACGAAGCTATGATATTTGCAGAAGGCATCCCAAGTGATTTACATGTCGTTGCTACCAGATTTTTTAGAGTATCTGCTAGTAAAAGTCCAGCAATGAGAATTACAAAAGCTGCTATTAGATTAGGTACAAATTTTATGATATCTTGTATCAAATCTGCAAGTATTGGCATATCGAGCACACCGACAGCCGTCATCACAAAAATCAACATCATGAGGTAGTACACAATCTTAGCTGCTATTGCACTGAGTTTTATTTCTATATTATTTTTTGCTAATACATCTATTTCATTGAGCTTTTCACCTAAATCGTCGATCCTTAAAGTAGCTAAAAACTTAGTAATTATTTTTTTCACTATCTTAGAGATGATCATACCTACTATGATGATGATCGTAGCAGTAACAAATTTAGGGATAGCTGTCATCATGCCTAGCAACATATCCATCAGTGCAGTTTGTATTTTTTCGCTAAACATTAAGGTAAATTGGACCATTGCTATGATATAAGTTATTTTTTATTTTTAATATTGTCACTAGAGCTATCAAATGACGTAAGAACATTGCCTAATTTGGGTAAATACAAATCGATAATATTACTGACAAATCCAAAAAAACTAATGTTTGAATTAATATTCTGTTTTGTCTTGTCACTATTTTTGCTTCTACTTTCGACAAGGATCTTCTCTAACTCTTTAAAATTATTCTGCCCCATTTGATATTTTTTACTAGGCTACTGACTCCCCGTATTTTGTTTTATATATTTTCATAAAACGCTCTTTTGCTCTAAGAATTTTCATTTTCACTGCACTCTCAGTTTTATTAAGCACTTCACTAATTTCTCTAATTGACAGTTCATCTTGGTATTTCATGAGTAATATTCCATTGTCTTCAGCACTAAGCTCGGTCATTACATCTTTCAGTCTATACACATTTGTCTCCATTATTTCGGCATCAAAAGCGCTATCGTCTTCTATCTCAAATTTTGTATAGTCACCATATGACTGTGTGATATCCTTTTTTTCCTTTCGGATAAGGTCGATACAAAAGTTATAAGTGATAGAATAAAGCCATGTCGAAAATTTGGACTTACCACTAAATTTTGATAAACTAAGCAATATCTTTACAAAAATCTCTTGCGTTGCATCTTCTGCCATTTCTATATCCTTGAGCATAGTGACACACTTAGAGTAAACCTTATTAGTATACCTATCATACAGAATATTAAAATAATTAACATTCTGTGTCAATAAATACTGCTCCAATGCCTCCTCATCGCTAATAGACTTTAGAGAAGGAATGGTAACAATTGGGTTTAATAGATTAATTATCAAAATAAAACCAAGTTGATTTTTAAAGGATATGCCATTTATGACGCATTTTTTCGGAAAAGTTGCACAAATTTAAAATAATATTTCACTTTTATTTAAATCGATCATAATTGGTTAATAAATTCAGTCAATTACTCATTTTTTTGAATACCATTTAAACACCTAATGTGCCCTTCAGAAATCTTTTTTTGAAACATTTTTTTACCAATATTAACCTCATCTTGAGAATAATTTACTTTATGATCCAAGTGATATTGGATAGCAGCATATCTGATAGAGTACAGCTGAAGTCCTAACCTTTTTAACCTATATTCGATATCAACATCTTCGCCAACGCCTGCCGACTGATAATCTTCATCAAAACCATTTACGCTCAATAAATGATTTTTGCTCACTGACCAATTGTGGCCCCATATACCTGTTTCTCTTTTTTGTTTTAAAAATGGAATGAATATGCCATATTTTAATCTTTTTGAACCCGATCTTATTAGATTCCAAAAACTCAATAGACCGAGATCCTTGGTAACATACAGTTTTTTTGTCAGTTGTTCGCTGACCATGACACGCCTTCCAAACAACATCGATCCTTCGTCCATATGCGTTCTGTATGCTTTTATGAAATGATGATGTGGTATACAATCACCGTCTATAAATATAATATACTTTCCGGTAGATACATTAATAGCTTTATTCAATATTTGATTTTTTCTGAAACCATTATCTATCTCTTGATAAACGTGCTTAATAGGAAATCCATTAACATCATGAATAAAAAGGAAGGTACTTTTGATATCATCTTCGGCAATAATTACTTCAAAATCTTTACATGATTGATATTCAAATGATTTTAAGATCAATTCTAATGCTATCTTATTTTTATAATACGCAATGATAACGCTGAATAATTTTTTGTCAGTGATAGCCATGACTAACTTTTATGAATTAATTTTATAAATCTGCAACAAAAGTAATTCTATTTGCCTATTCCTTTCAGATGTTTATTGAAAATAAAAATTTTATGAAGTTAAATCTTTGATATACTTATTTGTTAAATGAAATTTTGGATTTTGAAAGTACTTATTTTACAACTTACCAAATCATTTAATTGTCTTTAAATTTTTGTTTTCAGTGTAGCTTCGAAATTAATTACAAATAACTCACTATCTGTTGATTATGTAATAAAAAATAGATCTTGCTGTTAAGATTATGTTAAAAACATATCTCCCTATAATCCAAGTATTCTTTATGACGTTATTAAATATGATTTTAAAAATGAGATATTATTTTTATGAAAAATAAGATCTTTAGTTAAACCAATAATAATCATAACAAAATGAAATCTTATATTCAGTTAATACTAGCAGGCGTTGTAGGCGGGCTCATTGTATTGGGTGGATTAAAAGCATACAAGTTTGATAGTAAAGAAGTATCAGATAATGTTGCCAAAGCTACTCAAGTGAGCTACAACATGTCTCCTTCATCCTTAAGTAACAACATGCCTAATGATTTTGTAGAAAGTGCAAAAAAATCCACAGGTTCTGTAGTACACATTTTTGCAGAAGAAAGCGATGAACTTGCCATGCAGAATCGTAAAAAGAATAGAAGTAGAAATCCTTTTGGTGATTTTTTTAGTATGGATGATTTTTTTGGTGGTAATTTTTATTCACCCAAAAATGGGAGCGGATCTGGGGTAATATACTCCACGGATGGCTATATCATCACAAATAATCACGTAGTAGGTTTTGCTGACAAAATAGTTGTCACTGATTCAGAAGGTAATAAATTTGATGCTGAAAAAATCGGAACTGACGAATCCACTGACTTAGCAGTCATAAAGGTAATAGGGGCTAAAAATCTTGTCCCTGTAAAAATCGGAGACTCTGAAAAAGTTCAGGTGGGTGAGTGGGTACTTGCCGTAGGAAATCCTTTTGGATATCTTTCATCTACAGTCACTGCTGGTATAGTAAGTGCAAAAGGTAGAAAACTTGACATCATTAAAGGCGAAAAAGCGATAGAAGAATTTATTCAAACAGATGCAGCTATCAATCCGGGTAATAGTGGTGGTGCACTCGTAAATCTACAAGGTGAACTCATAGGTATCAATACTGCTATAGCTACCCCTACGGGCACATTTGCAGGATATTCATTTGCAATTCCAACAAAAATTGTGAAGAAAGTAATTAAGGATATCATCGAAAACGGCGGTAATATTGAGCGTACAAATCTAGGTGTAGGTGGTTACGATGTAAACGAAGATATTGTAAAGGAGTTTGGGCTTAAAATCAAAAACAATAAAGGTTTTTATATAGAAGAAGTAGAGAAAAAAAGTGCTGCACAACTTGGTGGCCTTTTACCAGGCGATGTTATTGTAGGTATTAATGAAAATATCGTCGCAAATTACGATGATATAGAAAAAACCATGAAGTACAATAAAGTTGGAGATAAAGTAAATATTAAGGTGAATAGAAATGGCAAAGAAATGACAATTCCCGTCCAACTAAGGAAGTCGTTTTAGTGTTTATATTGTGATATTAACCCAATCATGAGAACATTGGGAACTTAAACTCAAAGTGACAAAAGAATTAAAATTTTGAGTTTAAGTTGGTTAAAGAAAAGTTGGTTTTTCGTTTTGTTTTGATTCGTCTGCTCTCCCAAAAGAGCAGACGTTTTTATTTATAAAGACAGATTACATTAACTTAAATACTTCCCTACGATGGGCATACGCCTTCCTACTCCGAATGCTTTAGGACTGACGCGAAGTACTGGAGCAGTTTGATGTCTCTTAAATTCGTTGATATTTACTAATCTTAGTATTCTCCTGACCAAAGCAGGGTCATATCCCATCTCAATAATATCTTGTGGACCTTGGCGCTTCTCTATATATTGGTAGAGAATGGTATCTAGTATATCATAATCAGGAAGGCTATCACTATCTTTTTGATTGGGTCTTAGCTCAGCGGATGGTGGCTTTGTAATAGAGTTGACCGGAATCCATTCTTCATCTTTATTGATATAATGAGCGAGTTCATAAATTTCTGTTTTATACACATCTGCCAAGACTGATAAACCTCCACACAAGTCACCATAAAGCGTCCCATATCCTACCGCCATTTCACTTTTATTGGTGGTATTGAGCAAAATGTGGCCAAATTTATTAGAGATTGCCATATTTAGAATACCTCTGACCCTAGCTTGGATATTTTCTTCTGTGACATTAAAGGGAAGTTCACCAAATAACGGTGTCAACTTCAACATGAAGGCATCATACACATCTTTGATAGGGACAATATCGTATTGAATACCTGATTTTTTTGCCAAAGCTATGGCATCATCTACAGAATGTCCGGTAGAAAATTGTGATGGCATTAGCAATACACGTACATTTTCTGGACCCAATGCTCTAGCAGCAAGTATGGCCGTTACGGCAGAATCTATTCCACCTGAAAGGCCTAGAACAGCTTTTGTGAAACCCAATTTTTTAAAATAATCTTTAATCCCTAGCACGATAGCATCATGAATAAGGGCAATCTTTTCCTTAGGCTGTTCCTGTATCGAGCCACCTGCGTCTACTTCGTTGAGATCATAATGTCTGATGCTCTCTTCAAAATATGGTAATTCGTCATGAAGCGCGCCATTTTTGGACATTACGATAGACCCACCATCAAAAATCAATTCTGTCTGAGCGCCACAATGATTGACATAAAACATAGATACACCATATCTCTCCACATTGGCCTTGACTACTGCAATACGACTTGCAGCATGATTATAGTTGAATGGTGATGCGGATACATTAATCATAAAATCAGGACTGTACTTCATCATTTCGTCCATAGGAATGACAGTATAAAGTGGATCATCCGTACCTACATCCCAGATGTCTTCACACACTGTAAGTGCTATTTTTTTGCCTTTATACATTACAATATTCCATTCTTTCGCTGGCTCAAAATACCTGTATTCGTCAAAAACGTCATAAGTTGGCAGCAAAGTTTTGTGTTGCACAAATTCAATACGACCATTGGCAAGAAAATAAACAGAGTTAAATAAGCTCTTTCCTTTGGCTTCTGGATTTCTAGATGGTGCGCCTACGACGATTGCGATATCATGTGCGTGTGCGCACAAGGTCTGAATGCTCTCATCCGAAAGTCTGATAAAATCATCAAACTCTAAAAAATCTCTAGGCGGATATCCACATGTTGCTAATTCACTGAAACAAATAATATCTGTACCTGCTTTTTTGGCTTCCGAGATAGCATCTATCATCTTGGCAGTGTTGCCTTCGAAATTGCCTATATGATAATTGAGTTGTGCAATGCTGATTTTCATGATTGAATTTAAAAAATACCAATTGTTTTATTATAAAGTCCCAAAGATACGAACTTAAGGTTAACGATTAGTATGACTAAATTTGATTCTTTTTGTGTGAAGAATAAAGCTGAAATCTTTTTTTACCTTTCACTTCCAAGTATAATCAGCTTTTCCAATTAAACTTCCATCTTTTGAATAATAATACCAAGTTCCTACTCTTTCTATCTTTTCGATTTTGTAACTACTTGGCTCACTATTTTTGTCAGATTTATAAGTAACATCAAAAACGATTTTTTTAAATTGTCCTTCTACTACCTTAACATATGTATTATTTCTAACGTAGGAAAACTCTTCATATTTACCGTCCAATTCACCATCTAAATTAAAATTTGCAATAATTTTCTTTTTGTCATTTGTAAAAAACTGCCATTCTCTTACTCGCTTGCCGTTTAAATATTCACCTTTACTTTTAATACCTCTATCCATATAACTTGGGTAATATTCAATAAAATCTCCATGTGGTATAGCTAATAAAAATTTATTGAAAGAAATTATAGGCTCTTTAGTCAAATAATCAGTGTAAATGGATGTATCAATACCTAATTTATGGTAAATACCTGTTTTTAATTGAACTTGGCCATGTTCAAAATAAACACTACAGACCAAGTTATTATTCTCTATTGTATATTCTAATTTAGGTTGTCCACTATTATATTTGGTATTTCGTGGTATTGTATCATTATATTCCTGACTTAGAGCTAAAGAAGTTGGATTAAAACTACTAAAATCTGGTAAGTCATTTATTTGACAAAGTATTGGCGATGTCATCGTTAATAAATAAAACGTAGCAAATAATGTTAAATATTTAATTTTCATTTTGGCACTTTTTATAACATGTATCCATTCCTGACTATTAATTTTCTTTATTGGTTTAAAAGATAATAAAATCAATTTACTCAATACTTAAGTTCCTAAAACCTGCCTTTCTCTCCATGCCAACCACCAAAACCAAGCAACAAAAAAACCATACACAAAAATAGGAAGTTGACCTTCAAGATGGGTTTCAAAAGTAAAACTGAAAATGGCCGGTATAAAAAATGCCATAAACCAGATATTTTTTCGCAAATATGGCATCGTAAAAGGTATAAACATATGACTCAGAAATAATAAAAACGCTACAATTCCACCTGAAGCCCAATATATAATGATCTCACTACTCGGCAAAAAGTAACTTTTGGGGGACAATTCAGGTAAGTTTTGTTTGTACCAACTTTCTGTTTCTTCTTGTAAATTACTGAATCCTACACCCGTTATTGGGTTAGAAATAATAATATCTTTACCCGCTTTTAATGAATTAAACCTAATGGCATCACTCAGTCCATCTTTAAATTCTCCTTTACTATAGTGCCCAAAATCATACTTTATGTAGTTCACTCTTTGTGCAAATGTCGGTATGGTATTATATGCGATAAGCGGTAAAAGGAATAATGCTGCCACGGATAAAACAAAAAGCCAATTTTTAAGTCTTCCAAATTCATATGCTAATGAAATAATTGCAGACAAATAAAGTGCAATCAATCCGGTCTTTGAGCCAAGGATATGCAGATAGACGATTTGTATGATGATATAACTGACCAAAAGCAGTTTGGTATATTTAGAAGTAGTAGACTTAAATTGATATAGAGCAAGCAAACAAGATATCACTACAACCCAGCTTACTCTGATGTGATCGCCAAAAGACAAAACAGACATAACTTTAGATACATTGTATTGAGATGTAATATTCTCATAGTCAAAAATATAGTTTTGAAGGCTGTACGCTGTAGAAATAGTCATCACGAAGATAATAAGATAATGAATAGCGCTTATTAAATTTTTCTTTGGATTAAAAGCAAAAATAAAAGCTGGAAAAAGAATAAGTAGGGATTTCATGACGCCACGCTCTTGTAAAAACCCAGTCCCCTCATAGATTATATCACTTAGCAATGGTAGTAAAGCCAACCCTAAAAAAGTAAACATCCACTTATTATAAAATAGCCAGCCTATTTTTCTAAAATGAAAAATAACATATATCCCAATAAATAGAAACCCAATGTTAGAAACGACCCTTGAAAACAAAAAGCCTACAAATAGCAGAATAATGCCAAGCAAAGGCAATGCTATGGTCCATTTAGTGGCTTTGGCTTCTGTTCCTATTGAATTCAAATGATCTAACTTGTCTTTAAATTATTGTAAATGAGACGCAAATGTAATATAACGAAACTTATCATCAAAATTGTCTAATCTGACATAAATATAGTTATTGAGCTAAAGCTGAAAAAATAGCTTCAATTTCAGTATGATTTTATACCTTTACATCGTTTTTTAGAAAAATCCATATCATATGTCAGCAGATATTTTTGCAAAAGTCCATCAAATACTAGACAATATCAAGTCTGTAAGTATAGAAAATACAACAGATCTAGAAGCATTCAGAATCCAATATACTGGATCTAAAAATGAGTTAAAAGCTCTTTTTGGTGAAATCAAAAATGTGGAAAATGATAGAAAAAAGGAATTTGGACAGTTGCTTAATGATGTAAAACAAGCTGCCGAAGACAAATATGAGACATTTAAAACAGCTTTAGAAGCATCGTCTGGCAAACAATCAGGTACGGACCTTGATCTCACAGCACCATCTGAAGCTATTCCTTCAGGATCTCGACATCCAGTATCTATAGTTCTGAATAGAATCATCCAGATATTCGAAAGAATAGGTTTTACAGTTGCTGAAGAAAGAGAGATAGAAAACGATTGGTACAACTTCACAGCAATGAATACGCCTGAAGATCATCCAGCGCGCGATATGCAAGATACTTTCTATCTAAAAGACTCAACGACTGAATTGCTTCGTACACATACATCATCTGTACAAGCAAGAATCATGACAACCCAAAAGCCACCTATTAGAATTATAGCACCAGGTAGAGTATATAGAAATGAGACGATTTCGTCTAGATCTCACTGTCAGTTTCATCAAGTAGAAGGTCTATATATTGACAAAAATGTTTCTTTTGCAGATATGAAGCAGACATTATTATACTTTGCAAGAGAGATGTATGGTCCAGATACAAATATCAGACTTAGACCTAGTTTTTTCCCATTCACAGAGCCAAGTGCAGAGATGGACGTGTATTGGGGATTAAAAAACGAAGATGATTACCGAATCACCAAAGGCACAGGATGGTTAGAAATCTTAGGTTGTGGTATGGTAGATCCTAATGTACTCATCAATTGTGGTATTGACCCGAATGAGTATAGTGGGTTTGCTTTTGGCATGGGAATAGAGCGACAAGCTATGCTTCAGTTTAATATTACAGACATCAGACAGCTTTTTGAGAATGACACTCGATTCTTGAAGCAGTTCAGTGGTGTGATCTGATGGACGCTACAAGGCGGAATGCTATTCTAGCTACCATAATAGGTGCCATTTTCTGGAGTACTGGTGGACTTTTCATCAAGTTATTACCACAGGATGCATTTACCATTCTATTTTATCGGGGATTTTATGCAGCCATTATTTTTTTGGTGCTATTTAGAAAGTCATTGTTTCGATTTAATAAACTTTCCCTTATTAGTGTTTTGTTTTACGTGCCACTAGTAGTTTCTTTTGTACTGGCAACAAAACTTACGACTGCTGCAAATGCTATATTTCTACAATATACAGCACCAGTATTTGTGATGATTCTAGAACCATATTTAGCCCGAACAAAGTTGAAGCCTATCAATTTAGTCACCGTAATTGTCTCTATGGTCGGACTATGTCTATTTTTTGTAGATCAGTTTTCTAAACCTGACAGTTGGCTTGGCATATGGATAGCTTTGGCGAGTGGATTGTTTTTGGCAGGTCTTTTGGTGACTCAAAAACTCAATAAATCTGAATATATTCCAGGCACTGTATTCTGGGGCAATATCTTAGTTTGTCTCATAACGCTTCCGTGGTTTGTGTCTAGTCCTTTTCCCAGTTTTGAAGAGAATAATTATATGATGCTACTTGGATTTGGTCAGATAGGCCTTGGATATGCGTTTTTTATGTATGGTCAGAAATATCTTGCTGCAATCGAAAGTTCTTTGATTGCTATGATGGAGCCAATACTCAATCCTTTATGGGTTTTTATTGGATATGGAGAGAGACCAGGACTTTGGGCGATAGCTGGCGGTCTGGTGATAATTGCTGCGCTTATTTTCCGATTATATTGGGTAGAAGTTAGAGAAAAACGAAGTTACCCGACATAAAACTCATCATACACCACTTTTTCTACTTCTTTTCTAAATGCATTTGGACTTTTGCCTGTCTTAGCTTTGAAGAGTTTATTGAAGTGCGAAAAATTATTAAACCCACTGTCAAAACAGACTTCTGCAATAGAAAGCTGCTCTTCTGTCAGCAACTTACAAGCATGAACTATCCTGAACTCGTTTACAAATTCTGTGAATGTTTTGCCCGTTACTTTTTTGAAATACCTACAAAAAGATGGCACCGTCATATTGACATGAGCAGAGATATCTTCGAGCTGTATTGGTTCAGTAAAATTATTACGCACATATTTATATACAGAATCTATTCTATTGGTATCTTGATTTTGAACCACGAGTGCAATACCCGATGCATTGAGAATATTATATTCTTTGGACGTTGCTAAGATCTGTAAGATTCTTAGAAATTCAGTTATTTTTTCGAATTGATCCATATAAAACAAACTCATAAGTCTGGAACCAACTTCGTCTTTTGTATTTCCATAAAAAGAAAGCCCTGATTTTGATCTTTCAAAAAGCTGCACGATCAATTGCATTTCGGGCAATTTCAGAAAACCCGTACCCATAAAATCTTCTCTCATCTGGACCACTACCTCTGAATTGCTACCCGAAAGTCTATCTGTAAAACCATAATGTGGCAAATTGGGACCAAGAAAGATCAAATCACCACCATTATAATAAGATATGTGATTACCTATATGTCGCTTGCCGCTTCCGTGTTTTACATAAACTATCTCTAACTCAGGATGAAAGTGCCAAAAAGGTACTTGATTGGGATTGCCATCCTCAAATTTTCTTAGAGCAAAGGAGTGACCAAAATCTGGTTCTATTTTTTCTAATGCTGGTTTTCTATGGTTCAACCAAGCATTAATTGATATTTTTTTAATACATAA
>DAOLFJ010000245.1:0-7151 GCA_035326365.1 Saprospiraceae bacterium
GCTAAGAGGTAATAGTTGAGCACCTTTTGGTAAAATTGGAAACGATGTCCAAGTAATGGCACTACATACTTTTGCCCTCTCTAAGTTTTTGGGAATACTTCCATTTTCTCCCCTCATCATTTTTTTTGCAAAAGAAGCACAGCCATCATACTCTTGGCGGGTCACATAAATATAATGTTGTCCACCAGCCACAATTCCTATTGGATCAATTATGGTTAATATTTCGTCAGTTATTGGATCTTTAATCACAAGATCATCAATAGCTAACTGGGATGAAGGATTAAAAACCATATCACCACCTAGTGCTACACCATCTTTTAGAAGAGATTTCATGTCTACTTGGGCGCCATTAATGTTTATCATAGTATCTCTATAAAGGCTGCTTTCGCCAAAAAAGATATTCAGTCTTTTACCTGTTTCTACATCTACTGCATATCCTGGGAAATAACTAAATCCTATCGTGCCATCATTTAATAGATTACCATTTTTATCCACTGATGGTGAGCCCCTTAGCTCAAAATTTTTTCTTGCCCCGATTGTACTACCTGATAATTCTGGTGAAGTACTTTCCACAACGATACATTTGCTCCATTTGGTTTTGTCACTCGTCATGACGATGTCTACATTATTAAGATCTCGAAATCGAAAGCTATTTAATGCAGGTCCAGACATTATCAATGCTAGTTCTCTAGCTGATGGACTCAAAAAAAATGGCTTTGCATTATGTCTACTGGACATCATTGGTATAAAATACCCATCACCGAGCTTGGATAGTTTGTTATCAGGGTCTTGTAAGATACTGCCTACAGGGTTTATAAAGCTGTAAGTGTTGTTTTGAATTTTCCCGCCTTCGGTTACTGCTGCAAACCATTTCGGACCATCAGGGTTGAGATAGTCTATTTTGGCTCCGATACCACCTTTCTGAATGTCCGATGCTTTAGAAGCTGGCTCTGGACGATTTTCTACAGTAATAGAAAACCCTAATTCGTCTACTACATATTCTTTAATGTAATACAATGGCTTATCTTCTAAAACAACAACATTGTCCGTGATATTTGTAAGTGTCCAAGTAGCATCGTCATCATATACACAAACTGGTCTAGAATAATTAAAATTACCCGTAATTTCTAGACGATACTTTTTGTCTTTTAGTTTTGATGGGTCAAGAATTTTGCCAACCAAAGGACCAAATCCAGTACGATATGTTATTTTCCCATCAAAGTCATTAGCCAGCATTTTGTCATACATATCAGAATCTACTTCTAGGAATACATTTGGATTGCCTTCTCCAGATATTCGCGTGACTTTAAGTTGACTTTCGATTTGGCTCTCATTTTGTCTTGGTATGAATGAATAGTTTTTGATATTTACCCTACCGTCTATATATGAAGTTCGTTGACCATAATTGTCCTGTGTGTTATATGGTCTCCATTCATTATGTGCATAAGCTACAGCACTAAAATAATATTTTTTACCATTGACTAGCGTCTTTTCTTCATCAGCAAATTGGTCTTCGGTAATGGTAAAAGTGTGTTTGATGCCCAAATTTGCCCCACTTATCATAAGTTTTGGTTGCCATATGTAAGGATATGCAAACGCTGATGTATCTGGATTTTCTGTGGGAAACCAATTGTAAATATCTGCCACATTGTTTTTGATATCAGCTTGTGCTACAAGTCTTGCAACTGAAGGGTCATTGTACTGATTATTTCTGACAGATTCGTCCTTAAGTTGATATATTTTATATCCTTCAAATCTATATTGATCATCAAATCCTGGAGGTAAATAAAGAGTAGCTTCACTGAAAGATTCGTCATAATTATTGGACCAATCTTTATTGTTTTTTAGAATCAATATAAGCTCCTTATCTTTTTCTATGCAGGATACGTCCGGTGCGTCGGGACCTTCTAGAGGCTCATTAAAACAGTTTTCAAAAAACCGTTGAGTCACGCCATTAATGTACCTCATTTTTGTAAGGTCAGGACAAGGAAGCGGTACATCAAAAACAGAAAAAACATTGACCGTGACTAGATTGGCGGCACCAGGTTGTAGCAATAATGGACCTGCGGACATATAAAATTTTCTTTCAGAATAAGGTAGACCTGATGTACACATAGACCACCCATTAGGGGTATTTGGCTCACCATCAAATACATGCGACAATGTATCAGTAGAGCTCGGATTATAACCTGATCCACCAAAAGTAAATGGAGTATTATCTGCCCAAAATCCTCTAATATAATTGTAAAAGCCATCTTCTCTACCTCTAAGCGGATCACATGTACCTGGAGGAAAACTTGATCCAGGTAGTCCACAATTTTCTGAATAAGTAAAGGATGAAATTCCAATCTCTACAACGGTATCTTGCGCCCCTGTATTTGGTATAGGGTCGATCAAAATCTTTTGACCAAATTGATCCAAGACAAATTTACCATTCATATCTCTTTTAAAAACCTTTGGTCCGTACGGTTTAGTTAAAAAACTGAACCCTATCATAGGTATATTTTCACCATAGGCATTGTCACCATTGCAATCTGAACCATCGCCATCCACTGCGTCTTGATTATAAATATAAGCCACATCACTAGTTTTGTCATAACCAAAGTAATCGTCACTATAACACCCAAGATCAGGGTCCACCCAAAAACCAAAATAAAAATCTATTAAATCCTCTGTTGCTTTATTGATAAGCTTATACTGATAAAAGGTCATGTCATTGACTTCGTTTTTCGTATTATAAGCATAGGCACTTACTTGTACTTCCATCTGTATTTTATTAATACCAGAAAGAGTTTGTGGTCCACCATTATCATTAAATACGAAAAAATTTATTTCAGTAGGTAGATAAGGACTTTGGCTATAGCCCACATCACAGCCGCTTCTCAGAACTATAGGATAATCTCCTTTACATGGATCATATTTGCCATTACTATCATAATCCCAATATTCAGCTAATGTTTGGTTTGGTAATGACCAAGGATATTTTTCATTCCAATAAGGATTGCCTTGAGCTGGCCAATACTTGACATCATCGGGTATTTTAGTACAGTCATAGGGCAAATTATTTTCCTTTGCCTTATTCCATGCCGATATATGGTCTTCTATATTTTTGCCTTTTACGGTAAATATTTTATCCCAGTCATCACAATATTGCTTCTCGGTAGCACCATTATTATCCAGTGGACCAGCAAAAAAATCAGAGCCATTTTGCTGAATATCACTTGCTGACAATCTGATATTTCCTGCTCGATCCTTGCCTCCTAGCCATATTCCTGCTGAATGAATTCCTGAAACATTGGATGTGCCTGATGCTTTATTTGGCGTAATGTATTGACCTCCTTCAAATAAAGTTCCACCATTGTGGAGCCTAGCCCTAACATTATTTACATTCATATCGTACGTAGCTGTAGGGCGTGAGCAGTCAGATTTCATACTTGAATGGGTATATTGTCCATTTTTATTATGATTGGGACTTGGTTTAGACCCACAAATTAATGTGACAGGTAAAAACCATATTCCAATGAAAATTGAAATACAAGATATTTTATTCATTTGTGCTATTTTTGTTTGTTAGTTTAAGATATTTTGAATTACAATACCATCCACTTGAGCGTTTTAATATTTCCTGTTTTATGATCTATGATATGAACAAAATTCAGTCCTTGTCTGAGCAAATTTGTTCCTACACTATAGCTAGTTTCTGTGACTCCAGGACCTGACAAAGTCTCTACATTGGCTTCTGATGGTAAGAATTTTTTAACCAAATTTCCATTGATATCTATGATGCTTACGGATGATTCTGCTGGAAGGTTATATAGTTTAAGTACTATTTCTGACTGCACCAGGCTAGTAGGATTAGGGGATAAAAAGACTCTTTCTAGACTATTATCTGAAGAAACAAAAGAAACAAAATTGTCAAACCCAAACTCATACACAGGATGGTCTCCTACAGTCTCGCATTCACGTTCACGTTCGATATTGTATCTTCTACTTTCTCCGTAAGGATTGTCTACTCGCAGCTTTATGATAAGATCATTTGGAATAAGTCCCTGACTCAATGGTGTTAATTGTGTATTATCTGCTAGTATTGGGAATGAAGTCCAAGTGATAGCTGCACCTACTTTGCCCCTGTTTAAATTGCTTGCTGTGGAACCGTTTGCATTTCTTTTAAGTCTTGTAGCGAGCAAAGCACACCCATCATACGCCTGACGGGTGACATAGATGTAATGTTGTCCTCCTGCTACGGCCGCTCTTGGATCATTGAAAGATATGATTTCACTCGTTACAGGATCTCTTACTACTAGGTCTTCGATCACCACTTGAGATGAAGGGTTAAATATCATATCTCCACCCAAAGCAATTTCATCTTTTAGCAAGCTTTTTAGGTTTGTTAGATTGCCATTAATATTGATTAAAGTATCGATAAAGAGACTGCTTTCGCCAAAAAAGATATTCAACCTTTCACCCGTTTCAACATCTACAGCATATCCTGGGAAATAGCTAAATCCTGATGTTCCATCATTAAGTGGATTACCATTTTGATCTATGGATGGATTACTTCTCAACTCAAAGTTTTTTCTATTACCCAAAGTGCCACTAGATACAAAATCTGGCGCTGTGCTTTCTACGACCATGCACTTACTCCACTTAGATTTATCACTTGTCAAGACTATGTCTACATTATTGAGATCTCTATATCGTAAACTATTAACACTAGCCCCAAGCATAAAGGACATTAATTCTCTAGCGGCAGGACTTAAATAAAATGATGGTGAGAATTCATATCTTGTGGACATAAAAGGTATAAAATATCCAGTACCAAGTTTTGACAACTCAAGGTTAGGGTCTTGTGGCCTTACGGAAAGAAAGTTTAAAAAATTATTTGGCTTATTGCGAACTTCTTGTTCATAGGTAATTGCTGAAAACCATTTTGACCCATCTAGGTCAGCATAATCAACTTTTTGACCTACGCCTCCATTTTTTGTGTATATCTGGGTACCAGGCTCGGTATGTTGATTGACCGTGATAGCAAAACCCAATTCTTCCACCACATATTCTTTGATATCATTTAGTGCCTTATCTTCTAGAATGACTGTGTTTTCAGTGATATCTGTGAGTTTCCAGACAGCATCTTCTTCATATGCGCAGGAATTTCTTTGGAAATTAAATTCACCAGTGATCTCAAGGCGATATATTTTGTTTTGTAATTTTGACTCGTCGACGATCCTACCTTGTAATGGCCCATATCCTGTGAGATAAGTGATCTTTCCATCAAAATCATCACGCAACATTTTGTCATACATTCCGGGTGCAAGTTCTAAAAATACTTTTGGATTTCCTTCGCCTGAGATACGTGTTACTTTAATATTTTGCTTGTCTTTTGAAATATCATTTTTTGGTGCAAAAGTGTACGTTTTGACGTTTTTAAAACTTTCTATGTAGGGTGATTTTTGTCCAGTATTGTCATTAATATCAAATGGTTTCCACTCATTATGTGCATATGCGACCACCATAAAATGATAGTTTTTACCATTTACAAGTATTTTGTTTTCAGTAGCAAATTGGTCTTCTGTAAATGAATAAGATGGTTGTATACCTATATTTGAACCTGAAGCTTTTAACTCTGGCACCCAAATGTAGTCTTCAGTGGCATTTGGGTCAGGATTGACGATATTTTTCCAATTAAATATTTCTGAGATATTATTCTGAATATCAGATTGTGCGACTAGTCTAGCTAATGCAGTATTATCCAGTTGTTGTCTAGTCACATTAGGATTTGCAAGTTGGAAAACTTTATATCCTTCAAATTTATAGAATTGATCAAATGGTTCAGAAACAGAAAGTAATTTTTCTGCATACTTTTCCTCAAAATTATTTGACAAGGAGTCATTCGTTAGTTGTAATACGATTTCTTTATCATTCTCAGTTCCCAAAATATCTGGTGCATCTGGTCCGAGAATCAAAGTTTCAAAACAATTGTCAAATAACTCTTGTGACAATGTATTTGCATACCTAAGTTTGCTGATATCTGGACATGGGTGTTTAATGTCAAATGATGTAACGATAGAAACGGTAAGCTGATTGACAGATCCTGGTTGCATCAGCATCGGTCCTGTGGACATCAGCATACGTCTGTCACCGAATGGAAGATTGGCCGTACACATCGACCAGCCATTAGGATCATTTGGATCACCGTCAAATGCATGATAAGTTGTATCTGTGGAACCTGAATTGTATCCAGAATATAATCTTGTAAAAGGAGTGCCATCTTGCCACAATCCTCTCATATAATTATAAAAGTCATTTTCTCTACCTCTTTGTGGGTCACATGTATTTAGAGGAAAAGGTGATGGATTTAGCCCACAATTTTCCATATAAGTAAATGATGTAATTCCTAATTCTACCAAGGTGTCTTGTGATCCACTACCGGGCGTCGGATCTATTAATATTTTATTACCCTGTGTATCATATAATAAATTTCCATTCTGATCTCTTTTAAATACTTTTGAACCCAGTGGGCCACGAACATAAGAAAATCCTATGATCGGAATATCATAGCCATAGGTGTTAGTACCCTCACAAGCCGTTCCAATCACACCATCAGCTTCATCTTGGTTATACACATATGCCATATCTGTGATAGGGTCATAACCAATAAAGTCATCTTGGTAGCATCCTAAATCTGGGTCTATCCAAAAACTAAAATAACAATCTACAAGATCTTCAGGAGCTTTGTTGATGAGTTTATATTGATAAAATGTCATATCATTGAGTTCGTCACCACTTTCATAGGCAAATGCATTGACTTGAACTTCCATTTGCATTTTATTTGGGCCACTTAAAGTCTGAGCATTTCCTGCATCATTAAAAACAAAATAGTTGATTTCAGCAGGAATTTTCAGCCCTTCATGGTATGCTGCATCACAACCTCTATTATCTAATATCGGGTAGTCACCTTCACATGGATTGTATCTTCCATCACTATTAAAATCCCAAAATGCTGCAAGTGACTGCGCTGGCAATTCGAAACCATATTTTGAAGCAAAATAAGGATTACCTTGAGCGGGCCAAAATTTTACATCATCTGGAACTTTATTACAATCAAAGTTGCCAGAAGAATGTGCTTTTTGCCACGCATTTATATGTGATGC
>DAOLFJ010000246.1:0-7140 GCA_035326365.1 Saprospiraceae bacterium
GGCCGTTTTGTTTTTTATATGCTGAAAATAGAGATACCACCTATGTTTCACTTATGATCGACGGCACAAAAGTGAGTGGAGAAATGACTTGGCAACCATATGAGAAGGACGGTGCGAGAGGAACGCTAAACGGTACGAAATTAGATTCTGGAGAATTAGAATTGATGTATACATATATGATTGAAGGAAATAATCAGACAGAAACTAAAGTTATGAAAATAGATGGCGATCGTCTATTAATAAAAGTAGGTGAATTGTTGGACCCAAAAAATGATGGAAATCTAGTTTATAAAGATGTTAATCAGGCTAGTTATACTGAAATATTGCAAAAGGTAGCTTGTAAATAAATGCATTTTCGATTTTAAACTAACGATCAGCGTTTTTTGTTTTACTTGTTGAATCTTAGAACTTTAGTATCTGTGTTTTTTATGTACTATCATTAATATAATTGATATGAAGCCTTTATATGTTTATTTATTGCTAGTATTTTCTTTGGTTGTTTTGCACCCATTAATTGGTTCTGTAGATGAGTCCATGGTAAAAAGTGCGCAGAGTTATTTATCATCAAAAGATTATACAAAAGCACTTGTATTATACCACAAAATTGAAAATGAACAGTATCAATCTACTGAACTTTATAAGAATATGGCTATTGCCTATGCTGCTTTGAATAACGATGCGTTGGCTATCTTATATTACGAAAAAGCACTTAAATTATCTCCAAATAATAGCATTTTAAAGTCGGATTTAGGCATTATCATAAAAAGAAATCCTGAACTTGATGAAGGTGTGCCACCATTTATACTATTAAAGGTTTGGCAATCCTTTACTTCATTATTTAATTCAACCATTTGGTCTGTTTTGAGCCTTTTATTTTTTGGAATTACAAGTTTCGTTTTGTTCAAACAATTGCCTATGCCTGGAATGACAAAAAAAAGCTATACGTACATTGGTGTGGCATTGACACTCACCATTTTTTGTATATTAGCTGCAAATACCGCTTACCAAAGGCAATACAACCAAGATCAAATGATTGTTACGGAAGCGGAAGTAGTGTTAAAAACAGGCCCTGATGCCGAAAGTCCTGATATCGAAAACCTACCCGCTGGCTCAAAAGTTGTTCTGAAAGAGCAAATTGGCGATTGGGTCCAAGTTCATACTTCGCTGGGAGATATCGGGTGGATAAGACTAGACCAAGGTAAGATAATATAAAATGCAAAAAGCTTTTGCACTGCTCAAACTTAGATTGAGTCAAGGATACAGAATGTTAGACAGTGTAGGTTGGCTACTAGTGTTTATTTTTCTTTTTACAATCATAGGTGTAGGACTTCAATTTATAGAGACATTAGTCAATCTCCAAGCATATATGAGTTTGGTATTAAGCTTTTTATTGTTGATGTTTTTAGATTATGCTCGTCCTGACAAACCATTTCTATCCAGTATTTTCCAATCTTACGTTTCGTTAGTGTCTTATTTGTGGGTAGAGTATGTTTTGATATTATTTCCAATCATTATATATCAATGTTGGATAGCTAATTATTTCGTTGGTTTTGGACTAGTTTTGATTGCTATCTTAGTTGCTGCTTTATCGCCTTTGCATCGTAGATATGAATTTACACATGTCAAACAAACGATAAAGTGGATTCCCATACATAACTTCGAACTAAGATTTTTTGCAGAGAAGTTGGGCATTTTGACCTTTGCTTTTATAACACTTGGCTTTTTGTCTTTTATACATATTGGTATTTTTGTGATATGGATCGTCTTGTTTTGCTTGATGATGCCAGAAGTTTTTAAGTGGAACGAAAGTAGAGAAATGGTCTATTACCAAACAAACTTTGTATGGAAGAAGGTACAAAGCTATATGATGACGGTGGGTAAAATAGTTTTATTGCCTTCATTGATAGTGATGGTGCTATTTCCTGAGATGTGGTATTTCTCCATATATTTAATCTTTTGTTTGTTCACAACTGTTTTTCTTACTATTTCGTTCAAATATGCCATGTTCACCACTGTATTTGATTCATCCGCAGCGTCCAATGTAGTTTTGCTTTTGCAATTGTTGATGTTTCTTCCGGGCGGCGTCTTGATTACTTTAGTTTATGCCACCATTCAGTATGTAAAAGCTGAAAAAAACATGAAATTGCTTTATGCTTGAAATCAAAAATCTTTCCTTTTCATTCGGTCAGAAAGTCATTTATGATCAACTTAATATGACATTTCCAATTTCTTCTATCACAGGATTGATTGGTAAAAATGGCGTGGGCAAAACGACCTTATTTCGGATTTTGACAAAAGTCTATCGCAATCAAGGTGGAGAAGTGACCTTAAATGGAGAAGCAGTGACGCCAAATATGATTTCTTTCCTACCCACAGACCCTTATTTTTATCCTTATATGGAAGGTAACGAATATCTTAATATTGTGGCTTGTGATCCAAGTGAATTAATACAAAGTAGGGTTTTTGCATCACAACTAGATTTACCTTTGGATGATTTGATCGATAACTATTCCACGGGTATGAAAAAGAAAATTGCATTTGCTGCTATTTTTGCACAGTCAAGACCAATTGTAATCCTTGACGAACCCTATAATGGTGTTGACTTAGAAAGTAACGAAGCTATCAAATATATTATACATCAATATGCAAAGGATAGGGTAGTGATCCTTTCTTCCCACATTCTATCGACTATCACTGATATTAGTGATCAGATTTACCACATACAAGACGCAAAGACCGTGTCATCTCACCCAAAAGAAAACTTTGAAGCTTTTGCAAAGGCAATTAAAACCCAATTAATTGACAAATTTTCTGATTCTGAATAATTTTTTAATGCTAATTACATATTATAAAAAAATATAATATATCTTTGTCCTTTATTTCGATGTTTTGGTCTAATAAATGCAATCAAAACTTCGGAGTAGATATATCTTTGGAAGGATATTTTTTGATTAAGGTATTTATAATTATTTTAAAATGAATAGATTAGCTTCTTTTTTTATATTCAGTTCAGGTGCTGTGTCATCCGTATTGAAGCGTTGTCCTACAGACTATAATAAATATCAAGGCATAGGTGCTACGATATTCTTTACAGGCGTATTGTCGGCTTTATCTGCAGGGTATGCATTATACACCGTTTTCGAATCTGTTGTAGCTTCTACTGTTTTTGCCATCATTTGGGGAATGATGATTTTTAATCTTGACCGATACATCGTGTCAGGCATGCGTAAAAAATCCAACTTCCTTAAAGAATTTGCTATGGCAGCACCTAGGATTGTGTTGGCTATTTTTATTGGAATAGTTATAGCAACACCATTAGAACTGAAGCTTTTTGAATCTGAGATTAACGCAGAAATAGGTATGATGCAACAAGAAACCTATAAAGAACAAGACGATCTTCTCAAAAAAAGATACGAAGCTGATATCAAAGTCGTCAATGATGAGATCGAACTTTTGAGAGGCAAACTGACAAAATCTGATCAAGTGCGTACCACTTTATTAGCAGACGCTATCGGAGAAGCTGATGGTACAGGTGGTAGCAAAATAAGAAATATGGGTGCTATTTACAAAATGAAGTCAACAGCTGCACAAAGGGCTGAACAAGAATATCAAATGGTTTATGCAGAGATCAATCCTAAACTAGATGAACAATTGGCAAAATTAGAAACCATAGAAGCGGCCCGCAAAGCTGATTTAGAGAGCCTAAGCCGTGCATCTTTGACTGGATTTGCTTCTAGACTAAAAGCATTACACAGATTATCTGCCAAAGAAGATGCCATCAGAATTGCAGGTCTGTTTATAACGATCTTATTTTTAATCATAGAATGTTCTCCAATCTTGGTAAAACTTATCAGCGAACGTACACCATATGATCAAAGAATTGACTCAGTAGAAACAGAATATCATCTCGCAAATCTTAAGTCAACCACCTTATCAAAATTAGCAACAGATAGCCGTATCACTTTCGAAAATAAGACCGCTGGTTTCAGGGTCACAGAAATGATTGCTGCCGAAAATGAAGTATTCGCACACGCATTGCGGCGAGAAAAGGAAGACCTCATGCAAAGAAAAGAAGGTTGGTTCTCACTTCTTAAAAAGAGACGTATCTTTGATTTTTAATAATCAAGAGATAAAATATAAAGGGCTGTTTCCAAGTAGGAGACAGCCCTTTTTTAATAACCTTGAATATGTAAACTTCACATCCCTCCTTCACAACAATATTCACCATTCTTTTTAATACGATGATTACTTTTTGAATCTCTTTGCCTTCCACATACTTCTTTACTTGGTCAAGTTCCATCACTTGTGCTTCAATTTCTTCTTGCGTCAATTGTGCGGAAAGCATGATGGTATCTCGTTTTTTACCATTGATGGATACAGGATATTCGATGGTATCTTGTACCAAATGCTTTGCATCAAATTGTGGGAATTGGGCCTTGTGAACAGAACCTTCGTTGCCCATATTTGCCCACAATTCTTCTGTAATGAATGGCGCAAAAGGTGCCAATAAGATAGTCAACGGCTCTAGTATCTGTCGTTTGTTACATTCCACTCTTTTGAGTTCATTCACACATACCATAAACGCACTCACACAAGTATTGAATGAAAAACGCTCTATGTCTTCTGATATTTTTTTGATGGCTGTATGTAAGATTTTGTATTCTTCTGCCGTAGGCGCATTATCTGATAAATTTAGTCCTGATTCGTTATAATACAAACTCCAGTACTTCCTTAGGAACTTCTGCACACCATCTATACCTTTGGTATCCCAAGGTTTTGATTGTTCTATTGGTCCAAGAAACATTTCATACATTCTGAAACAATCAGCGCCGTATCTAGCAACCACTTCATCAGGATTCTGCACGTTGTACTTGGATTTTGACATTTTTTCTTGGACTACATTTACAGTGATATATTCTTCACCATTTTCATCTTTTACCCAATAATACTTAGATGTGTCACTTACTACGTTGTATAACTTGCCTGTTTTTTCTGCATATTCAATAAATTTACTTTTGGTAATTCTATTTTGAGCATCAAGATACTCATTAATATATGCTAGTCTTATTGGACTTCCTTGATGTACATTTTGTTTTCCTTCTAGATCTTTTATGTTTCCAATAAAAGAACTTTCATCTTCAAATTTTAGATTTTCAGCATAATACCCATAAGCCGTAATCATCCCTTGATTCACCAATTTTTTAAATGGTTCTATTGTCGGCACAATACCCAAATCATATAGAAACTTATGCCAAGTCCTGGAATACATCAAATGACCCACTGCATGTTCCGTGCCACCTACATAAAGATCTACATCTTGCCAGTAATCTATGGCTTTTTTAGAAGCAAATGCATCATCATTGGCAGCATCCATATATCTCAGAAAGTACCACGAAGAACCTGCAAAACCAGGCATCGTGTCCGTCTCGAGTGACATATCAGGTATTTGTCCTACCCAATCTTCCGCTCTTGCCAAAGGCGATTTACCACCTGATGCAGGTTGGAAGTTTTCTAATTCAGGCAAAGTCAATGGCAACTGATCTTCCTTTAAAGCATGTGCTACACCTTCATTATCGTAAGCTATAGGGAATGGTTCTCCCCAATATCTTTGTCTTGAATAGTTGGCATCACGGAGTTTATAATTGATCTTTTTACTTCCAATACCTAGTTTTTCGATTCTTGCAAACATCTCTGCTATGGCATCTTTCACTTCCAAACCATTTAGGAAGTCAGAATTGATGATTTTGCCCACTTTATCATTCAGGCTCGCGCCAGGATAATCAGTTTTATCCACCACATCTACGATTTCAAGACCGAATTTTCCTGCAAAAACTTTATCTCTTTCATCATCACTAGGTACTGCCATGATAGCGCCTGTGCCATAATCTTTCAGTACATATTCGCCGAGCCAGATAGGAATGTTTTTATTGGTAAACGGATTTAAGGCATAAGCACCTGTAAATACACCCGTCACTTCTTTCACTTCTGCCATCCTATCTATTTCTGACCTACTACCTACATAGTCTAGATATTTTTCTACGGCATCTTTTTGGTCAGCTGTGGTGAGTTGTGGTACAAGATCGTGTTCTGGTGCAAGTACCATATAAGTTGCACCGAATATCGTATCAGGCCTTGTGGTAAATATTTCCAATTTTTTGTCATGTCCTACGATATCAAAAAACATTTGTGCACCTTCCGACCTTCCTATCCAGTTGCGTTGCATTGCTTTTAGTGCGTCTGACCATTGAAGTGTGTCTAAATCATTGAGCAATCGCTCTGCATATGCAGTGATACGAAGCGACCATTGCATCATCGCTCTTTTTTCTACAGGATGCCCGCCACGTTCAGAAAAGCCATCTTTGACCTCATCATTTGCAAGCACAGTTCCTAAGGCTTCACACCAGTTGACATATCCCGTTTTGCGATAAGCCAGTCTATAATTCATCAAGATGTCATCCTTTTGTTTAGCTGTTTTTTGTTTCCATTCAGCAGCTGTAAAAATTTCGTCTTGTGTATTTGCAGCCTTGACATTTTTATTTCCTCCCGCTTCAAAAGTTGCGACCAACTGATCTATGTGGACCGCTTTGTCTTGACCTTGGTCATAATAATGGTGGAATAATTGAAGGAATATCCATTGTGTCCACTTGTAATAACTAGGATCTGAAGTTTTTACCTCACGACTCCAGTCAAAACTAAATCCAATATTATCTAGTTGTTCGCGATATCTTTTGATGTTTTCATCAGTTGACACAGCCGGATGTACACCCGTTTGAATGGCATATTGTTCGGCAGGAAGTCCGAATGCATCATATCCCATCGGGTGCAAGACATTAAATCCGCTCAATCTCTTGTACCGTGCAAAAATATCCGAAGCTATATACCCGAGTGGATGTCCCACATGCAGTCCTGCGCCGGAAGGGTAGGGAAACATATCGAGTACGTAGAACTTAGGTTTGATAGAGTCATTGGATATTTTATACAACTGAGTCTCAACCCAATTTTTTCTCCATTTTGACTCAATATTTTCCGGATGGTATTGCATAAGAAATTATATTTTAAAAGACGTAGGTATTAATTTAAAATGCAAAATTAAATATTTTTTTGGAAGGAAGTACTTTTTTGGATTTTGTTGGTGGTAAA
>DAOLFJ010000247.1:0-7086 GCA_035326365.1 Saprospiraceae bacterium
ACATAATAATAATCTTAATATGAGCATTTTAATTAAAATGCAAATCTAAAGGCGCAAGTTTGCAACTTGTGCCTTTAATTATCTATAGCTATTAATTAAATATTTTATGCATACCTGATAATTCTAATTTATCATCTTTTGTATCAAGCAATTTGAATTCTATGTTTCTTATTTTTGTACCTACAAAATATTCCCCTAATTGAGCATCTATAAACATGAAAGCAACAGCAATATCATCCTCTGCCAACTCATCAATATCATCTATAAATATTTCAATATCAAACTGCATTGTATCTTCAGATACTATCTTAAAGTAGAAGTTGTCAATGTCATATGTGTATGAATCTTCGTAGGCAAAATGATTAAAATCATGATCAGGTTGTCTGAAAGCTATCACTTCAAAATATTTATATTCATTTGCCAGAAAAACAATTTCTTCCACTTCGCTAAAATGTTCTTTGATACCTTCTGCCGAAATTATCAATTTATATTTTCCTTCTTCGGTTTCTTTTATTTCGAAAATCGTTTCACTTTCTATTTTTTCATATTTTGTCATCATTTGTAGAAACAATTTTTCTTGATTATTTACATTGATTTGGTACAAAGTTTCTTCAAAACTCTGAAACCATGACCAGAAGTTCTTTATTTTTTTCTGATTTAAAATAATTGAAGTAGTTTTTCTATTTGATTTTTCAGAATTATCATTCTTTGTAAAATTATTATTAGTGTCTTTTTGTGGGTTGTCTATTAATTCAATTAAAGATTTAATGTTTCTTGGAGGGAAATATTCAGATTTTCTCATTAAATAGGCAAACTCTTGCTTTTCCTTTTCATTCAAAATTAATTCCTTTTGGCTATATTTAGCGAATTCAATAAGTGTTATTTGACGTAAAAAATCAAAACTAATACTAGAACTAAAGTCCAAAATATCAAAATTAATAGTCTTATGAAGCTTAGAATATGGCAAACTTGCATCACTAATATGGAAGTCAACAATACCCCATAACGTTGGTTTAAAATTAGGGTTTTCAAAACCTTCAACGAATTCACAGACTTTAAAGTAAGGTAATCGATCTATGGCAGTTTTGTTTGACCTAATACCCAAGAAGTTCAATTCATTAATTTCTCTTCTGTTAATAAACATTGGTGTAGGGCCAATAATTACCTCATCAAATACTAATTCATTTACATTATATATAAGATCCTCTGTGAAGTAGTTGTAAACCAAAGAAACTGCTCGCCCTAAAGATGTTTTATCTATATTTTCAACAATGACATACTCTACGTAAGCATATCTTTCGAAATATGGTCTCAAATTAATGGCATAAATATCCCCACTTTTTAATCTTCTCATTATATTTGTTTCGACAAATCAACAATAAAAAGTATAATGAAATTCTTCGAATACTTACAACCTAGTGAAAATCCCCAATGGCCTAAACAAAGTAACTACTATCCTATATTTTGCAAATTTAAACAAAGACCTCAACCATCTTTTCATGTTAAATATGCATCTAGAAGCTACCTATTCATTCTTATTCGATTTCAAAGCCAAATCATCCTTATCCTTTATATAAATTGACGCAATCGCTCCTACCAACATAAATACGCCCGATGTCATCAATGCATAAATGGCATGGTCGCCATACACATTTTTTAATAATGGACCACCGATGAGTCCATTGGTAATTTGAGGTACTGTGATAAAAAAGTTGAAAATACCCATGTAAATTCCCATTTTTTTGGCTGGGATCGCTCCTGCCAACATCGCATATGGCATGGCCAAAATACTGCCCCAAGCCATTCCTACGCCTATCATTGGATATATTAGCATTGACGGATCTTGAATTATATAAATAGATAACAAACCTATACCTCCTGCAAGTAATGACAATGCATGGGTATATTTTCTACCTATCTTTTTAGCAATAGCGGGTAAAGCAAAAGCATAGATGGCAGAAACCAAGTTGTAAATACCAAAAATATAACCCACTTCATTTCCTGCAGTTTGATACTCTGGTGAAGTGGTATCGTTGGGAGCTAGTCCATATATGTGTTCTGCGATGGCTGGTGTACTGTACACCCACATACCGAACAATGCAAACCAAGAGCAAAACTGAACCAAACCTAGTTGTTTCATCGTTTCTGGCATCTTTCCGAAATCATTGATGATTGCTGCGACCACATTAGTAGGATGCTCATCAAATTTGTCGTTTTCATCTTCTGTAAACTTGGATAATTCTTCTGGACTATATTCTTTGGTTGTAAATAATGTCCACAAAATAGCTAACAGCAAAATCGCAGCACCTATGACAAAAGCATATATAACATTATCAGGTACGCCGCCATTACTTGCTTCTACAGAAATACCCATCCAATCACCCAAGATCTTTGGCAACCAAGAACCTACTACCGCTCCCAATCCTATCAAAACCGTCTGAATAGCAAATCCAGCCGTGCGCTGATCCGTAGATAATTTGTCTGCTACCAAAGCTCTGAAAGGCTCCATGGCCACATTAAATGATACATCCATGATCATCAACATACCAGCGCCAACCCACAAAGCAGGGAGAAAAGCAGTAAACAACGCTGCATTTGGCATCAATATTAAACCAATAGCTGCCATGATGGCGCCCACTAAAAAATAGGGTTTACGACGACCGAGTTTGGTCCATGTGATATCGCTATAATGACCGATAAATGGCTGCACAAGCATACCCGTGATAGGCGCAACAAGCCAAAACCATCCTAATTGATGGGTATCTGCCCCTAAGGTTTGGAGAATTCTACTGGCATTGGCATTTTGTAAGGCAAACCCTGCTTGGATACCAAGAAATCCAACACTCATATTCCATATGGCGCTTGTAGGTAATAACGGCTTCTTCATTTTTGTGGATTAATGATTAAAACTTATGAATTTTATGAACTCAAAACTACATATTCCCATGGCATCAAACTTATTTTTTCGCCTTGGTGGTACGATATATTTTTATTTGTAAATACATCTATACCAGATATATTTCTATCTGCTTCGATGATTTGAAATTGTTTGCTTAGATTGATGATGACAGTGACTTTTCGGTTGTTTTTTTGTCTTACAAAGGCATACACATGGTCATTTTGCATGATTCTTTCCAATCTTCCACCATATGTTCCGTGCCATAAAGCTTCATTTTGGTGCCTTAATTCATTCAAAGTCTTGTAGAAATCATTGTAAAAATAATTTTTAAAACCAATATTATCCTTCTCAAAAAACTCGAGTCTCCTTGGCATCGGTTCTTCTTGACCACCATATGTCAACGGTATTCCATCAATCGTATTGACCAAAACAGCAAAAGCTTTGTGCGCTTCGCCCATTCTTTCTATTTCTGAACCTGACCACGAGTTTTCATCATGATTAGATGTGAAATGAAGGTAAAATCCTTTGTGTGCCTTCGGTTTGTCATATGCCATCCAATGATCTATTGCACTTACATTTTTTGCACCTTTGGCTATGTCATTCATCAGGTGATGCAATGACCAACTATAAATAGCGTGAAAACAATCTTGATTTAAATGGTCGTGGACTTCCGATTCTGCTAGTAAAAAAAGATCAGACTTAACTGCTCTCAGCTTTGGAATAGTTTCTTTCCAGAAATCTAAGGGAACTAGCAAGGCCATGTCATGCCTGAATCCATCAATCCTATATTTCTCCAACCAAAAGACCATATCAGCTACCATTGCGGCTCTCATGTCTTGATTGTGGTAATTTAGGTCTGCTACATCGTCCCAACCCATAGATGTGCCTTGTTCGGTCAGTGGATCGGTGATATTGCCATGACTGTCTTTGGTGTAAAATTCAGGATTCTTTTTAATCCATACGTGATCCCAACCTGTATGATTTGGCACCCAATCTAGAATGACTTTCATACCCAATTGGTGTGCTGTCTCTATAACGGATTTGAATTCAGAAATGGTGCCAAAAGCAGGATTTGTATCCCGAAAATCTGATACAGCATAATAACTGCCAAGACTTCCTTTCTTTTTGGTCTCGCTTATCGGAAATATAGGCATAAACCACAAAATGTCCACACCCATTGCTTTTAATCTCGGAAGATGCGATTGGAAAGCTACAAAAGTCCCTTCTTGGGTATATTGTCGAATATTAACTTCATATACATTAGCATTTTTTGCCCATGCTGGCAAGGTAAATTCTGACAATTCCTGTGACTCCATATCCATAATATTCTAGTAGATACACCTGCAAAGTCATTGTGAAGTGGTAAACTCTGTCTTTGACATCAACAAAATATATCCTTTGTTTTAAAATTTTGGATAAAACTAAAACATTTTTTGAATGTGTCTAAGAAAAAGAGAAAAATAATGTGTCATAGCGACAATTAGCTTTTGATAGAATTGCCTTTACTCAGTCAAATATGGAAACCAACATCAAGTATTTCAATAAAAATACAACTTGTCAGCATTTATGAAAAGTTACGGGTTCAAATTAAAATGATCGACTTCTATGATTTCTCCAGCTTTCAAATCGCTGAGATGAATATTTCCTATTCTTACACGAACTAAGCGTAAAGTTGGATGACCAACAGCGGCAGTCATCTTGCGAACTTGTCGGAATTTACCTTCTCTTATAGTGATTGACAACCAGCTTGTAGGTTTATGCCTTTCTTCTTCTACTTTTTTTGTCTGAACGGCTAATATTGGTAAAAGATACAACTTATGTGCCTTGCAAGGAAGTGTTGTGTACTTTACTCCTTTTAAACTTATTTCCACACCTTCTTGAAGTTGTTTTACTGCTTCAGATGATATTTCACCAGATACTTGAACGAAGTATTCTTTCTCTATTTTTCTGCTCGTAATATGGGCACTTACCTTTCCATCTGTAGATAACAATAATAAACCTTCTGAATCTTCATCTAGTCGTCCAATGGACATAGTACCTTCAGGAAAATCATAAAGCTCCCCAAGTAATTTTTTATTTCTTCGAGTTTGCTGATTGTTTATAAACTGCGACAAATAGCCAAAAGGTTTATGAATTATGAAGTGGCGATGCAGCAGCATAAGTGACTTTATTAATGAATTGTTTTGATTCCTTTTATAAAACCAACGATTAAATTATGATTATTCTCCCAATACATTGGTTTTTGGTATTGTAGAGTTTTATCTACCCAAAATGTTTAAGAAAAATTACTTCTTTGTCTGTCAGGAATCTAGACCAACCACGTTTGAGATCTTTTTTTGTCATCCCACCATAGAAAGTTCTATCTAATTTTTGCACTTCGTAATTTAGTGTTGCAAATAATTGGACAATATCTTCGTCAGTGCCAGACATCACTTCTATCCCTACTTCATTTTCTCCAAGATCTTGGACATGATTGACACCTTGTACAGCGAATAATTTTCCGTTCAGTTCAATGCCTGCTCTTATTTTTAACAAGTCTTCTTCTGATATTTTTTTATCGAGACTTACCTGAAATACTTTTTTTATTTTACGCTCGCCTGCTTTAAATTTTTCAATCAGTTCTTTGTCATTGGTCAATATGACAAGTCCCGCAGAATTTTCTGATAATGCATCAATTGGAGTTACGCTTACATCTACCTTCTTTTTCATTAAAGCAGCAATATCAGGTTTTGATGATGCTACTTCGTGTTTAAAGGGCATATTTTTAGGCTTATTTAGCAAAAGATATACCTTTTTTTCTGCTATTTCGAGATATTTTCCCTTGTACGTGACGATGTCTTCAGGTTTTAGTTCGTAGAATGGATTTAACTCTACGACATTATTTATAGAAATCTCGCCCGCTTTGATAATTTCCATAGCTTTTCGTCTATTTGTTACACCACAATGGGCTACAAATTTATTTAATCGTAAAATATTATCTTCCATGCTTATTTTATTAATGGCTGAATTCACTTCATTGATAATCTCATGATTTACCTTTAGGAATTGGATAAAAAACAGCAGCTTATGATCTTAAATTGAGAAAATTTAGAATGGAATTTCCGAATCATTTAATGTGATAGATGGTGCATCAGCTCCTGTATCGTTCATTTTGGATGGACGCGTGATAATACCGCCACTTCCAAAAGGATTTGCATTAAACACATCACTTAAGTCATTGCTAAATCCGCCTTCACCTGGATCTTCAAATTTCACAAAATGAGGTACAAATCGTAGCTCGACAGTTCCCAATCCACCGTTACGATGTTTTGCAAGGATGATCTCAGTCAAATCGTTTGGTTTGTCTAATTCGCCTTCGCCTACACCATAATATCCAGGTCTATATATAAAGGTAACGATATCGGCATCTTGCTCGATCGCTCCTGATTCCCTCAAATCCGATAGCTGTGGTCGCTTCTCTCCTCCTCTACTTTCGACAGCCCTTGACAACTGCGAAAGTGCGATCACTGGTACATGCAGCTCCTTGGCTAGACCTTTGAGTGCTCGAGAGATGGACGATATTTCTTGTTCACGATTGCCACGCTTATCATTTGGAGCACCTGCCATCAACTGAAGGTAATCTATGATAATCATGGAAATGTTGTGGTTTTGCTTTAGACGACGACACTTTGCACGCAACTCAAAAATATTAATACCGGGCGTATCATCAATATAAATTGGAATCTGAGCCAATTTGTCAACAGCAGAGTGAAGTTTTCGCCATTCAAAATCTTCAAGTTGCCCATTTCGGAGTTTGCTAGAATTGATCTCAGCTTCCATAGATATTAACCTTTGTACAAGCTGTACACTAGCCATCTCTAGGGAGAAAAAGGCGATACCTCTACCTGCTTGAGCTGCATTTTTGGCGAGTGAAAGTGTAAAGGCAGTTTTACCCATACCCGGCCTTGCTGCCATGATGATCAAATCGGAAGGTTGCCACCCGTTGGTCATTTTGTCTAGCTCGACAAACCCTGTGGTGACGCCAGTCATTTCTGATCCTTTCTGACTGACTGCTTCTATTTCTTTTTGTGCTTTTACTGCCAATGAACCGAGTGATTCATAACCAGTATTAAGGTTTTGGTCAGTGATATCGTACAGACCACGCTCAGCTTCATCTAGGAGTTCGAGTACATCTTTGGTATCTTCAA
>DAOLFJ010000248.1:0-7059 GCA_035326365.1 Saprospiraceae bacterium
GTCAGAACCATAATCTATTGATTAGCAACTAAGAAAATTTTTAAACATACTCTAAAAGCAAAATTCTTAATAGCTACAATTTAGAAGAAAAGTAAGATTATTTTTTATGAAACACTAGGTTAAATAAAACACAAAAAGGGTTTATCTTAGTAGACAAACCCTTTTATATTGTATTGTATAAAAAGATATTATTCTCCTTGGTTACCGAATTTCTCTTGTCTGTATGCAGCAGAAAGAATTTCATTTCTGCGTACTACTGATGGTTTAGTGAAGTGTTTTCTACTTCTCAATTCTTTTACTAAACCTACTGACTGAAATTTTCTTTTGTATCTCTTCAGTGCTCTGTCGATCGATTCGTCGTCTTTGATGTTGATAATCAGCATAAAATATTTTTGTTTTAACCTATTTTATTAAAAGGAACGCAAAAGTATGACTTTTTAATAAATTGCAAGGTTTTTATGGATTTTTTTTATAAAAATTATTACTTTTTCTTTATTATACTCTATTCTTCTCTTCTTTTTTAACAAAAACGGAACTCTTGATGGTATTTTTTAAGTTTTTACAACTTAGTCGTTAGCCAAGTTCGCCTTTTCAAAAACATTATACCTACTATAATTACCAAAATAGCACCGCCTGAAGCCAACTCTTTTACCACTGCTTGCCTCGCAGAAAGCGCAAGCACATTCTCTGGGATTTTTATTGATATGATAAACTCTATATGATTTTGTACAAAAAGACCGAAAATCATGTTTAGTAGCGCTGTACCCAATAATACAATGGCTATAAATTTATTGCTTAATCTGAACTCATAAATTTCGGTTAACAAACGGAATATATAAGCCACTGAAAAAGAAAACCCAAGTATAAATAGTATTGGAAAACTAAAAGTGTAAAATAATCCTAAGCTTAAAGTAAGTAAAATTGTAAGGCAAAAAAACCATCCTACATTAGAAAGTTTTTGAATTGGGTGCGAGATGTATTTTGTAAACACAAATATCATGGCAAAAACAATAAAAAATGCCAGTCTATGAAACAAGTTTTGACTATCATCTTTCAAAATCATCGACCAAAGAACAAAACTAATTAGTAAAGCAATGAGCACACCTGAAAACAACAAAAGACTTCCTCTAAGAAGGTTGGGAAGTGCTGATTCATTTCTGTTTTCAACATTAAATTCAGAGTTTTTTATTTCTGACAATGCTAAAATTAGCACTAAGACAGCCATAACAGCAAGAGCAAGGACATTATCGGCAACCAAAAAATTGGTGTGAATGACAATGCCAGACAAAGCTATACCTATGGCAACATTAGCAAATACATTAGATGAATTGTAACGATTTGCAATTAATGGTTTTAACAATATGCCTGCTAATAAACCTTGAACCACTGCTGTAAAAAGGAAGATTGCAACATGAGAAAATGCTAAAGTCATTGCAACTGCTGCCAAATTTAAGCCTATAATGAAATAAAATACTAGGCGATTTGACCACACATTTGTAAAAAAAACTAGACTTCCTGATGTCAACAATATCAACAAAAACATACCTATTACTGTGTAATTTACCACTTCACTATCGACAAGAGACGGTATGATACAACCTAGCCAAATGCCCACATACATGGACAGAAGCATAGGTACTGACGAAGCCAACCTTTTTTTAAATGACATAAAAAGGCTTTATCATTCTTGATACTCTATTTTCTCATTCTTAAAACCAACAAAGAATAGAATCAAGATTACAGCTGCAAATCCAGCAGGATATAGCCATATCATATTCCAGTTCTTAACTTGACTTTCAACTCCTGCTTCCATCACCATCTGGGTATTTATTTCTGTGATATAACCAGCAGCTTCAAATCCTATCAACATACCTACACCGTAAGTAGCGAGTGTGATAAGACCTTGTGCAGCACTTTTAACATTTGGACCTGCTTTTGCATTTGTGTAAATCTGTCCACTCACAAAGAAGAAGTCATAACAAATACCGTGTAATGCAATACCTAGAATGAGCATAAAAGACAAACTACCAGCATCGCCAAAAGCAAAAAGAACATATCTCAGAGCCCAAGCCAACATACCCACCAAGATGGTATTTTTAAATCCATATTTTTTGAAGAAGATAGGAAGTAAAAGCATGAAGATTACTTCAGACATCTGTCCAATTGTCATCTTTCCTGTAGGATTTTCCATGCCTACATCTACTAAAAATGGGTTGGCATTTGCATAATAAAAAGCTAGTGGAATACAGATTAAAATAGAGGAAACAAAAAACACTAAAAAATTCCTATCACCTAGTAATTTCAATGCATCAAGGCCTAAAATCTCTGAAAGCGTTATTTTTTTGTTTTTGTCCACAGTCGGTGGCGTAGCAGGAAGGAAGAAACTAAACACACCTAAAAGAGCAGATGCGCCTGCTGCTAGTAGAAAAGTATTGCTAAGCATACCTGCAGCGATATTGTCTTTACTGTCCCAACTAAATACATAGCTAATAGAAAGTCCGGCCAATATCCATCCTATGGTGCCGAATACTCTAATGTATGAAAATTCTTTGGCAGGATCTTTCATTTGATTGAATGATACTGAATTGACCAAGGCTAAAGTTGGCATGTAAGCGATCATATAACCCAACACATATGGATAAAACACACCAAAATCAGAAGTTTGAGACATTAAATACATCAAGGCTGCGCCTATCAAGTGAAGTACTCCAAGTATTCGTTCAGCATTAAAAAATCTATCTGCAATAAGTCCGATAATAAAAGGTGCAATGATGGCTCCCCAAGATTGTGTACTAAAAGCTCTTGCGATTTGTCCACCTTCCGCAGACATGTTACTACCTAAAAATGTTCCTAACGTTACAAACCATGCGCCCCAGATAAAAAACTGGAGAAACATCATGGTGGATAATTGGATTTGAATGGATCTGTTCATCTTTGTTCTGTTTTGATTTTGATTACAATTCTCTGATTTTTAAATTCTTGTACCATACTTTGTCGCCATGGTCTTGGAGCGATATATGACCTGATTTGGATTTTCCGAAATCTGGCATTTCTTTAAACTTGCTTTTAGCTACCATTTGTTTCCATGTATCATCATGCATAGTAAAACTGACCACATTGACACCATTGAGCCAAAACTCTACCTGTCCTTTATTGCTTTTGATACGTGCTTCATTCCACTCTCCCGCTGGTTTTACTACTGGGTATTTACATTCTATCATATCGTATAAATCTCCAGCTCGGTGCGTTACATATTTAGCATCAGGATGACAAGTATTGTCCAAAACTTGCATCTCTGGACCAGTCTGCCAAACATAGTCGTATTTGTCGCTTTCTACTACATTAAAAATGACACCACTATTGCCACAATTGCCGATTTTCCATTCATATACAAATTCATAATTCTCATATGCTTTGTCAGTGATGATATCTCCACCATCTACCGCTTGCCAATGTCCATCTTTATTTGGTTTTGCATCAAGATGAATGGCATTTTCATTAATAATCCATCCTTTACCGATGGTTTTTTTGCGGAAATTGCGCCATCCATTTAGTGATTTACCATCAAAAAGTAATTTCCAACCTGTCTTTTGTTCAGATGGTGTCAATGTATTATCAGTATATGTGAATGGTGGTTTTTTGGTTACACCTTTATCTGTTTTAGGCACTTGGTTCATCGTGTACCACGCTTCTGTGCTCCATATTGACCTACCTGCTTCGCTTATAAAGTGTTTTTTCAGTCGAATATAGATCATATGATTATCTTTTTGACCATCAAATTCTAAGAATACTTTTTTACGATCATCAGATACTGTGACTGATTTGACAGTCATTTTTTTCTCGTCTAGTTTTGGTCCACCATAATCTATTGTAGGTTTGTAAAACCATTGTCTCACTTCATAATGAGATGCATTCCATCCATCACCATCTTGCAAAGGTTCTGTAAATTCTATTTCCATACCATTTGCTTTTGCTCTGACTGCAAGCATTTCGAAGGTAGGTTTATCATTGAAAACCAATCTTTGTAAACCATAATGCAACTTTCCTGAGTGCCCCCAATTACCAGGGTTGCCAATGCCCCCTGCATAAAGATCACCATTCGGTCCCCAAGCTATTCTATTAACACCTGCTTCGAGTCCTTGAATGAATCTAAAGACACACCCTTGCAACTGACCATTAATTTCTTCTACAAATACCCTTTTAATACCGCCATGTGTAACTTCACCATGTATCATTTGTCCTTTGTATGGTCCGAGATCTAAGGCTAATGGAGTACTAGGAGAGTTTCCAATCTCATCTTGTGGAAGCCACACTAAAGGCAAATCTTCCTTTTTATCTTTGGTGCCTTCTGGATCTACGGATCTAGAGCCAAACCAAGCACCATCTCTGACATGGACAATCTTGGACGATGGTAGCCAGTCACCTTGATTATCAGCTACAAAAAGATCTCCTTTGTACCCTATACCGATACCATTTGGTGTACGTAGTCCCGATGCAATAAACGTCATAGCACCTGTATTTTTATTGACCTTGACCACTTTGCCCCTATCGGGAATCTGCGGCTGTGTGCTTGCGCCGCCAGGATTGATGGCAGTTGCAAGCGTTGCATAGAAGAATCCATCTTTATAAGCAAGACCAAAACCAAATTCATGAAAATTGGACGAGACTTTCCAGTCGTCACACAAGGTTTGGTATTCATCTATGATGTCATCGCCATTGGTATCTATCAATCGAGTGATTTCATGTTTTTGCATGACATAGATGGTGTCATTGACTACTTTTAAACCTAGAGGTTCTGCTAGACCGAAAGCAATTCTTTTTGCTTTCATTTGGGTAGTATCGCCACTTGCAGCATTATCGATGATATAAACAGATCCTGCGGCATCCCATGTGCTGACAATCAATCGACCATCAGATTTGAAATCCATGCCGCCTACTTTAGGCTTGAAGCCATCGGGTCTCGCTTGGAATAGGTCAAAAGACGGATGTACATCTTGAAGTGCATATTGGTCACCTGGAATTTTAGAAATATTGGCCATTGGTAGGCTATATTTTCTTAAAAGTTCTAATTGATCATTTTTGTAAGCAAAGTTTAGATTTGGAATGACTACAAAATCTTTATCACTAGGTTTTTTCCAATTGAAAGAAAGGAATCTGCCACCACTTCCGTTAAAATATTCTAAACGGAATGGATAATATCCTTTTTTCATCTCAATGCTGACTTCTCCATATTCTGCTCCATGAAGTCCGTCATTATCAATTACTAATTTGTCATTGATATACAATTTGGACCCGTCATCGCTCCATATGTGGAATGTATAAGTACCAGCCGTATCTATCTTAACAAATCCAGTATTTATCAGGGCAAAATTATTTTCTAATTCTTTAAAATCGCTTCCTGAGATGTTATCTAGTTTAGGTAAGACACCGGCAAATTTTGGTTTTTGGGTAGCATTTATTTTTGGAAGGATTTGCGAATTATTGGCAATGTCATAAGCTTTTACAACTATGCCTGGCAATAGATCTTTCTCTTCGATATTAGGCGTTGGGTCTAATGTAAGTAAAGCCGTTGCCTTTTCGTCGACAGGATCACCTTCGTCATCCTTGTCTAAAGACATGATGTATTTGACCATCTCTGTCACATCTTCTTCTGGCAAATCTGCATGTGGCGTCATGACTTGTTCGCCCCATACGCCTGATCCGCCTTTGATGACTTTACCTACCAACATGGTTATGTTTTCTGGTGTGTTTTTATATTTTTGAGCAATGGCTGTATATGCAGGTCCGATGGTTTGTAAGTTTTTGTTGTGACAAGTTTTACAATCACTTTTCGCTATCAATTTTAGACCTTCTGGAAGACCTCCTGGGTTTTCTTTTTCTTCATCAGCATCTTCTCCACCCGCTACATTTTTATTCGGAATAGTCGGTGTGTTTAAGAAAAGAATATTCATTTTGGTCTTGCCATTACTATTGAGAGCCAAGACACCATCTATGGTTATTGCTTTGACATTATCATAATTTGCATCTTTTTGCTCTATGATCTGAAGTTTACCATCTGTATCTATATCACTTGGTAAAACGATAGAGCTAGCATTAAATCTGTGGGAAACAGTCATACCATCAGGTACATTGTTGGTTGTGAAATTACGCTCAAAAACTGGTGAACCAAGTTCTGTTTTAGAAGCTTCTACTTCTTCATAAATGGCAATGGGCGTTGGCAATTGATCGCTACTCAATTGGTACATAAGCTCGGCTTTGCCATTTACAAACCTATGACCTTTGTAGTCAAATTTTGTCTGTATGGTGTCAGTACCGTTCAACACAAACCAAGGATTTTTATACTTGTTTTCTAAGTAGCTATTGCCAATAGAGATAGGTTGTGGACCATGTGCTGTAGTATATACCGCTCCATCAAAATATACTGTACCCTTCCAAACTTTGTATAAAGCGCCAGTCTCCGCATGATAAGATGCCCAAACATCATCAGATAGTGCAAGGGTCACCATACGTGGATTCCAATCTAAGACGGACCTGAACACCCAATGATCGATGGGACGTTCTTTGGTGGTTTGAACTTCCTTCTTATCACAACTCTGAATACCAATGAATAATAGTATGATTACTAAAGACTTATAAAAATGCATCATGCGACTTTGATATGATTTTTGAAAATTGGGTCTAAAGTATAAATAGATTTTGAAAAAGTAGTAAAAAATATCAATTTGTTTTGATAAATATTATTTACTTTTAATATAAGTAGTTTTTTAAAATTCGAATTTTGGTTGCTTTTTTCTCTCTCAAGTTAGTGGTGACTTTTGTTGTATGAACAGCATGTATCAAATTCGTTTAAACTTCATTCTTGGTAGTATCTTATTTAATACAACGAATTTGATCTTAAAAGATAGTTATCTATTCCGCACAGCATCGGAATAAAACAAAACTATCTTCACATCTTATTGTTCTCTCTCAAGATTTTTATTACGTCATCTTCACTTAGTTGAGTGATATTTGCAATCAGCGGAATAGGTAACTTATTATCAAAACAATTAAGCACTACCT
>DAOLFJ010000561.1:0-1476 GCA_035326365.1 Saprospiraceae bacterium
AGCAGGAGCATCGGACAATGTCACATTAAGACCACAGTATAACTCTGGATTCTGATATAATGCTACAGTTCCAATTTTTGGTGCACCTGTGCCTGGCAACCCATCCTTATCGAGAGGAGATGGGATTTTTGTGTTATCTATTTTCGCCCATGACCCATCACAAACTAAAGCATCATTATTTCCGGCAGCTACATCGTAGTTTAGTGGAAATGTGATGGTGGTTGCATCTAAGGTTGGTATAACAGTCACATCTATTGTGAAGGTACATGGTAGCGAAAGGTTACCACTAGCATCTTCTGCCTGGTAAGTTCTTATGATTCTTTTGAGTACATTCGGTGCAAGACCTGCATTACAACTATTGTTTGTAATGATGTCATTACCAACAAGGTTCAATTTAGGGGTACCACAGTTGTCACTTACAGCTGGGACAAAATTATCTAATTCTACACATGTCATGGTCATAGGGGCCACAGGACAAGTGATAACAGGTTTAATTTTGTCTTCAACCAATATTGTAGTCCAACAAGAGTTAGTTCCGTTGGATACTTTGCCATAAACGGTTTTGCCCGCGTATGAACAATTTAAAACTGGGCTGCCTGGTATTGGGTTACCATTAGGCGTTAACATAATTGTCACTGTCTGAGTACCTGCACAAGTGGCTGCATCAGTAAGTAACATTGCTGGTGTAACAGTAACCGACCCGTTTTGGTCTAGTGTTACATCAATAGAAGTATTGCACGCACATGCTTGCGCATCTACATTGGCAACACTAAAGAAACTAAATAGTATGACTGTAAGGAGCCTTACTATTGATCCGAAACGGGTAAAATTTGTTTCCATCATGAGATCCATTTTGAGTTTAAAAAAATTAAAGTTTGTTAAAAAAGTACGAAAACCGCTTCGCACACGAGATTATAAATTGTTATGAAATCCTTGTTATTCAGTTAAGATTATGACCAATATTAATGCGCTACTTTTATAAGTAGGAGCTATGGTATCACGTCCAACTATCAGCCTATTCAATTAGGCCTTATAATTACTGTATTTGGGTACTACTATTATTCAGTTGGTAAAAATTGTAGAAGCATAATTTTGCTAATACGACACAAATGTAAATAATTTATAATATGTAAAGCAATGATTTTAAGTATTTTTTTTATAATTATATTTTTTAATATGTAAATAGTTACTATTTAGATCAGAAACATATCGAATTAATGTACAAGTATGTTGAATAAAATTTGGAAGGCCAAATAAGTCTTTTTGTCTCAATAAAAATATCGTTTACTGTTTACAAAGAATTTTTGCCCTATGGAAAAATAATAATACCACGTCATCAAATAGCCTTTTTAGAACTTTCAATGACCATTAAATGCTGTATATTTAATATAAAGTATTGAAAAATTTTGCAATTTTATGTTAAGATTTAAATTTATGATTATGTTTGCGTTGAAGATAGAAAGCAAGATTTCTATT
>DAOLFJ010000249.1:0-6967 GCA_035326365.1 Saprospiraceae bacterium
GATGACAAACAAAAAATACTTGACGGCAATACCAAAAATTGGTATCTTTGCCAATAAAAGGGAAAATGTCAAAAAACACATCATTTACATTAGGAGAACATTTCGAGCAAATTATTGAAAAAAGCATTGAATCAGGAAGATATTCTTCGGCTAGTGAAGTAATCAGAGAAGGCCTAAGACTTGTAGATGAACGGGAACAGAGAATTAACATCTTCAGAGAAGCCGTAGAAGCAGGAGAAAGAAGTGGATATGTAAAAAACTTCGATCCTGTGAAGCATCTTGAAAAACTCAATGAAAATTATAAAAATGAAGGTTAACTTTGAAATTAGCAAACTAGCATTACAAGATTTAGATGACATTTGGGAATATTCTGCAGAACAATGGTCAAAACAACAAGCAAATATTTATTATAATGAGATTATCCAGGTGATTCGTGACCTTTGTAATAATTCAGAAATAGGAAAACCGGTTGATTATATAAAAAAAGGTCACAGAACAATAAATGTAAAGTCACATATTGTTGTATATAAAATCAATCAAAATATAATTTATATAGACAGAATTTTGCATCAGAAAATGGATATAGAAAATCATCTCAATGTTTAATAATCAGCCATATGAATAAGTCAGTTACAGCAATTTATAGTTTTGGATTTCGGCTACTTTGATTAAAATAAATTAGGGAAATATACTAATAACATATATTTTTGTGCTTGCGAAAAGAAATTTGCAATATGAGTTTTAAAGACTTTTTCGCCAATGGATTTATTTTTTCAGAAGAAGTGGGAACATGTTGGATTTATTGCACACCTTATATTGAGTACTTAGTAATATTATGACTACACACAATGAACTCAAAAATATCGACTCTGATGACAGTGAAGACTTTTTTGTAAAAGTTGAGACTTCATTTGATATCCAATTCGTTGGTAATGAGTTAGTTCATATAACTACCTTTGGACAACTTTGCGACCACATTGCAGACAAAATTCAACTTGACAATAAAGTGGATTGCACGAGCCAACAAGCATTTTATAAATTGCGTGAAGCAATTTCATCGGTACTTGAAGTAGACAATAGAACAATCTCACCTGGCTTATCACTTGCTGGTCTTTTACCACGAAAAAGCAGACGTTCCACAATTCAAAAATTAGAAACGAATTTAGGTTTTAAACTAAATATTTTGCGACCACCAAAATGGGTTACTGAAATATTGGTCATAATTTTGATAGTATCCCTATTTGGATTTATCTTTGATAGGCAAATTGGACTTTTAGGTATTGTGTTTTCTTTTGCTGGACTTTGGTTTGCATATAAAACTGGAAACGAATTTGACTTGGAGACCGTTGGACAAGTTGCCGAGAAAATGACAAGAGAGAATTATTTAAAATCAAGACGAAATCCAATGACATTTAATAAAAATGAAATGGAAAAAGTGATAACTGACTGGTTTTCTGATTACTTTAAGATTGACAAGAATAAATTAAATAGGGACACAATATTTAGATAGTTATAAGGGAAAGATGTAGAGAAATACAGCTTAGTTTAAAATAGATTTGCTAAAACCAATCAGATCATATACATTTGTGTTTAAGAAAATGAATTGACAATGTGAGTTTGAAGACTTATTTGTAGTTTATGGTTAAGGGGATTTGTAATATAAAAATGAAATGCGAGAAGAAGATCATATAAATGAATCTCCCAACATGTTGGATGGAGCAAAAGTTATTAAATGGGCATGGTCTGGGGATAAACCTTTTGGGCTAATAACACCAAATGACAACGGCTCAGATTCTATTACAATATATGGACTCGCAATTTGTCAATACGATGATTCAAGCGATGTTTATAGATTTAGTTGTAATAAAGACTGGGAAGTTCAACAGGATGAAGTGTATAAATCTGTTGAAGATGCTATTAGACAAATTCCAGATCAATATAAGTTTGTGGTAGCCCAATGGCAAACAAAGGAAGAAGAAGAGTCACGAACCAACAACAAAATGTTTTAATCAGCTTAAGATAATGATTAAATTTATAGCTTTGTTGTTTAAGTCTGATTTGGCAATGTGGGAATTTAACAAACGTCAAAAACTAAAGGCTTAATAAACTCAGGTCGATATTCGTTCAAAATTTTCTATTTCTTTCGTAGGTCCATTACATAAAAACCATCTTTAAAAAATCACCCATTTAATTACTTATTCCAATTAACCTAATCCCTCCACCCACCATGCCAAACAAATCCCATCCCAACCTCCAAATCCAATATGTCCACAACTTCCAAGACCTTGTATCCACGCCTTTTCAGGGCGATACAAATGCGATTTGTTGGACTCGAGAGCTGATCGGTGATTTTGGAGAGATAGTTAATTCAATAGAAATAGACGACAACATGGTCGAAATTTATCCTGATGACCTTCTTGAGCTTCAGTTGAGCGAACAAGGTCAACTTGCGCGTGACATCCTGTTACATGATATGAAACTCTTGGAAGTTCATGGTGCATCTCCCACACTGAATCTGATTAAATACTACGAAAGAGATGATAGTCTGCCGTTTTTTCCTACTGATGTTTATTCATTTCACGTAGATCGTGCGCCCATAGCAGCTGATACCATTTTGTGTACGTATTATGGTGCTTGCAGTGAAATCTTGCCCAATGCACAAGGCACACAAAAAGTACTTATTCCCGAAATACGTGCTGAACTCAAAAAACTATATGATGGTGCAAATGAAGATTTCGAATCTTTTTTGATTGAGAATTTCTTTGATCTACACTATCAAGCAAGTCCTGATGCACAACCTATTAAGTTAGGTTTAGGACAATTATGCAGATTGGCAATTGACCACCCTGAAAGTAAGGTGCCGCCTTGTCTTCATCGTGCACCAAAAGAAAATGATGGACAGGTAAGGTTGTTGCTGATTTGTTGAATTAAACCTTATAGGTTTTCGAAACCTATAAGGTTTGGATTTTATCAATCTTGTTTTACAAACCTTGTACTTTCGCCATTGGCATGTACCAAATATAATCCACTTGGAAGATTAGAAACATCCACACTAATATTGGAGTCAGTTTTATTGAATACCAAACCATTCATTTCGCGTCCGTGAATATTAAATATTTGGATGTGCACATCATTGGGATATTCGCCATAAATATTCATTTGATTGGATACGGGATTGGGTATAATTTGTAGAGTGTTATGTGTATCTGATATATCTACCAAAACGAATTTTATACCTGAATAACTTTCTTTGCCATCAAAATCTACCTGTAGCAATCGATAGTAATGGTAGCCTGCATTTACATTTTCGTGATAGAATACATATTGAGAATTTGTAAAGGTGTTTCCATTCCCTTTTATTTCACCAATTTGGTTAAATCGCACACCATCAAAACTATGTTCTATGATAAACTTCTCATTATTGATTTCGCTAATTGTCTCCCAATCCACTCGGTTATTTCCAAATTCTTGGTTAACGTCAAAGCGCAATAAATGTATAGGAAGTATTGCATCACAAGTTGCACCACTAGCAATATCGCCCGTAATAGTCCAACTTTGAGTTCCAACGAGCGCTGACCTAGCAGCGACGGCTGATGTACCATATTCTAATCCTAAAGCACCAAGATCTCTATTTGTGACTGTAGGATTATTGGCTTGCCAACCGATCAAAGTAGATGAATAATGATCGCAATCCATACCTGAATTATCAAATATTGAAGTCAATAAAACAGACGGATTCAAATTCCAATTGCCTAAATTTTGATTAAAAGAAGTCGCTTCATAAAACATGAACTGCATTTGTAAGACATTTGTGGTATTCCAATTTCCAATGTCTTGATTGAAAGTATTTGCATAAATAAACATTTGTTCCATATTATTTACTGATATCGTATTCCAATCTCCTATATATTGATTAAAAGAAGGTGCATTGGCAAACATAAAACTCATAGTCTGAACGGATGATGTATTCCAATCACCTATGTCCTGATTAAAAGAAGTAGCATTGGCAAACATAAAACTCATAAACTGAACGGATGATGTATTCCAATTTCCGATATCCTGATTATAGAATTCAGCTCCTTGAAACATACTAGTCATATCAATGACATTTGGAGTGACCCAGCCTCCAATGTATTGATTAAAGGCAGTAGCATATTGAAACATAGAAGACATATCTGTGACATTCGTAGTATTCCATGCACCGATGTCTGCATTAAAAGAAGGAGTAAAGTAAAACATTTCTCTCATACTTAAGACATTGATAGTATTCCAGCTTCCTATGAACCTGTTAAAAGCAACAGCTCCGTGAAACATTGCGGTCATATCTGATACATTTCCAGTATTCCAATTCCCTATTTCCCCATTCATAGATGTGGCTGAGTAAAACATTAATCTCATATTGGTCACAGAGCTAGTAATCCAACTATTTAGGTCTTGATTAAAACTTGTCGCTTCTCTAAACATACTTTCCATATTGGTTACATTTGAAGTATTCCAACCGTCTATGTCTGTGTTAAATAAACTTGCACCAGTAAACATCTCGCTCATATCCGTAACACCGTTAAGTTTTGGATTTCCACTTGCTGTAATCACCAAATTGCTACAACCTTCAAAAGCACTATTCATACTAGTCCATTCTGCATCTCCCCATTGTAATACATTGGTTAATTTATTTCTATCAGACCCATTGTTAATAAAAAACCGAAGAAGATTGTCTGCAATCATATTTACTGTCACCACATCACCACCATCTATATCCAAACCACTCAAAACCACAAGTGACGGAGTCAATGAAGTGAAACTACCACTTCCAGAATTGCCTGATGGACTTGCACTCCAGGTGTAATCTACAGTTCCGCTAGTCTGAGCGTTAAATCTAATTTGTGTGGCGGCAATAGGGAATGTCCATTGGGTAATGAAGTCTTGACCAAAGCCTAAATTACTTATAAAAATGATGAAAAGACTCAAACTTATTTTTATAATAGCTTTAATGCTCAGCTTTGACAGAAGTGCAGTATGGCATCTTGGTTGTTTTGTTGGTTCAGACATGACTTTATTTCCTTTTATTATAAATCCTATTTTGTATCATTTTTTTTGTCTCGTTAATGCTTCTTCGATCTGTTCTAAATATGCCCTATCAATAGGTTCTGTATAGTGGAATACCATCTTTTGGTTACGGAGATACATTTCTTTGGCAATAGCGATATGTTCTGAAAATAAGGAGTCGTTTCCCATTTTTTGATGACAAAGAGCTAGGTAATATTGGTTTTCAGCGAGATCATTTTGCTTGCTTTGGAGATTTAGGTGGGTGATGGCTTTATCATAATTGCTTGTTTCTAAGTACATGACGCCTAGATGTAAATGGTCAAAAACAGATATTTGATTGGTTGAGTCCTGCATATATTGCTCCATAATTGAGATGGCTTTATCTACGCCGCCCAATTGTTTGTAGCAAAGTGCTTTGGCCACCTTCAGATGATATTGTCCACCTGCTGAGTAACCAATATTGCCTTTGGAGACTGCTTCGAGAGATTCTATATCGTCGATCGCCCCTTGATAATCTCTAAAAAACTGAAACTTGCACCATCCACGATAACCGATATTCTCTCTGAAGTCATACTCGACCGCTTTGTCTATCAGGTATTTCCATGTGATGAAGTCACCACTTTTGAGATATGCTGTAGATTTGTTGCGATAAGCATAGGAGAAATGGGGACATTTTTCTAGAGCTTTATCGAGTATTTCTTGGTATTCACGGCTGTACTGATAATATTGGTAAGCATCTTCTGCGATCAGGCATGCTTCGTATTGGAGCGTATCTTTTTGATAAAGGAAGACATTACAATTTTGAGCTGTGCATATGTTTTGAATAAAAATAATGCTCCAGAAAATGATGACATTGGTTGACTCTCTCATGGCAATATTTCTTTGATTTGACCATCTGCAATTTTGAATATCAAGTATTGGTAGTAATCTTTTGGGCCTCTTTTGTCAGAGAGTATTTTCCATCCTTTGAGACTTTTTGTAATGGTCATCAGTTGATCGGTGATGGCCTTGTCAAATTGTTTTTCCTTATAGTCATATCCTGAACTCATCAATCTAAATCGACCTGTCTCACCTTTGCAATTGACCATAAATCGGATACGAATCATACCAGAATCTTTTATCGCAGGGTCGGCTTTAAATTGAGATGTAAAAGCGTGGTCTAATGTATATTTTTCGCCTTCGTACTGCATCTCTTCATTGAGATTGTGGTATTGTTTGGTGTTGTTTTCATCGCACAAAATGAAACTAGGATCATCCAATATGGGATCGGGCGCAATATCTCCCACCATGGCGAGATATTTTGAATTCTTGGGCACGGAATGCTGCTGACAACTTTGGGTCATCATGATGATTGGGATCAGAAAAATGAACATTTTGTACATATTTTAGGTATTTGTGTTAAACCTTATAGGTTTTAAAAACCTATAAGGTTTGAAGAAAGTTTGGTCATAGATCCGCAAAAATGATGATGATTCTGTATGCAAAGTCAATACCTTCATTTTCTCTAAGTCTAATATTTTATAAACCTTACATTTTCACCATCGACATTCAGCAGATATAAACCTGTAGGAAGATTATATACATCCACACTAATATGCGAGTCACTTCTATCAAATGCCAAACCATTCATTTCACCTCCGTGAATATTAAAAATTTGGATGCGCGCATCATCGGCATATTCACCATAAATATTCATTTGATTGGATACGGGATTAGGTAAAATTTGTAGAGAGTTATTGCTCTTAGCTATATTTATTACAATAGATTTGATAGGAGTATAGCTCATTTGTCCATCAAAATCCACTTGTTTGATTCTATAATAGGACCTTCCACTTATGGGTTTTTTATCTGTGTAGGCATAGTTTTGTGTGGTCGTGGAGTTTCCATTTCCGGCTACATGAGATACAAATTGCCACTGATG